>NZ_CAJMXG010000046.1:0-16224 GCF_905219725.1 Oscillibacter sp. CU971 | reverse complement strand
TCCTTCAGCAGGTCCCGGATTTCCGTCAGCAGCTTCTCCTCGGGGGAGGGGCCCGGCGGGGGCGGGGGAGCGGCTTCCTTCTTCTTGTGGAAACGGTTCAGGGCTTTTACCAGGCAGAAGACCACAAAGGCCATGATGAGGAAGTTCAGGACCGCCTGGATGAAGTTGCCGTAGGTGACCACGGCGGGGCCAATGTTCAGCGTCAGCTCGGCAAACGAGACGGAGCTGGTGAAGATGCCCAGCACCGGCATCACGATGTCGTTAATCAGGGAGTTGGTGATGTTGGAAAACGCTCCGCCGATGATGACGCCCACCGCCATGTCCATGACGTTCCCCCGGGCGATGAAGGTTTTGAATTCCGCCAGGAAGCCGGAGGTCTTTTCTGCCATAATTCGATTCCCTTTCGTATAAAGTGATAAAATCTCTACGGACAGGAGGACCTTATCCGCCCGGCCGGACCCGCAGGGCGGGGTCCAGCACCCTTGCCAGCATGATGGCGGCCTGGGCCCGGGTCAGCTCTTTGTCCCCGCCGAAGTTCCCGGCCTGGTCCACCCCGGTGAGGACGCCCGCCTGATAGAGCCGGAGGATGGCGGCGGCGTCCTGGGTTTCATCTGGGTTTACGTNGGGGACGTCCACCGTCNCATTGAGGATTTCCAGCTCCCCCGCGCTCCGCTCCACCAGCCAGGCGNAGAGGGAGCGGGTGGCGTTGTCCTTGGAGAAGCGGACCGCCGGGTCGTAGCCGCTGCCGTCTCCGTTGTTCCCGTTGCTGGCCCGGTAGACCAGTTCGCCGTCGAAGTTCATGACTCCCTCGCTGCCCAGGTAGAAGACGGCGGGGAACCACCAGGCTTTCTTGTACTGCTCCACATACTGTATGCCGGGGAGCATGGTAAAGGAGGCCGCGTCCGGGTCCGTGAAGCGGTAGCCCGTTCCCACGTAGCCCTGGTTCATTGTTCCGGGTACGCTTTGGTGGGATTCCTTCACGCCCTGGAAGGTTTTGACGTGGTTATAGCCCTCAAAGCCGATTTCCAGCTTGCAGGTTTCCGGCAGTTCGGACCCGTCGCTCTCATAAGCAGCGCCGATGTACACGCTTTCTCCGACGGCGTTGCAGGCGGGGATTTCCTCCATGGTAAAGAAAATGAGTTTGTTTCCATTCTCGTCATAGAACCGGAGGTAAGGCTGACCCAGGTCCGGCAGGTCTGGGACCGTGCCGCCGCCGTTTTGGAGATTGTACAGCCGCGCCGCCAGCACCACCAGCTGAGCCACGTTCNGCTTTCCCTGTGGGCTGAATGTTGTTTCAGAGGTGCCGTTCATCAAGCCCCGCTCGTAACAGAGCTGAATAGCCTCATAGGAGGCGCTTCCCTCCNCCACGTCGGAANAGCCGGGGTAGGCCCGCCCGGTATCCGCTGCGGCGCAAGGGATACAGAGGACAGACAGGAATACAGCCGTTAAAATCAGTCCGGCAATACGTTTCATCGTTCAAGTCCTTTCTATCGGCTCCAGACGGGTGGTTACTTTTTCTCGAGAGAAAAAGTAACCAAAAAGAGCTTTATTACGCTCTATACCCCGGTTTTTATCCGGGATTTGTTGCGCGACAACCAAGCCTCAGCAGATCGGGACCAGTTTTTCGGTTCCGCCCATGTAGGGGCGCAGGACCTCGGGGATTAGGACCGTGCCGTCGGCCTGGAGATTATTCTCCAGGAAGGCGATCAGCATCCGGGGCGGGGCCACGCAGGTGTTATTGAGAGTGTGGCACAGCTGGGTCTTGCCGGACTCGTCCTTGTAGCGGATGCGCAGCCGCCGGGCCTGGGCGTCGCCCAGGTTGGNGCAGGAGCAGACCTCAAAATACTTTTGCTGCCGGGGGGACCAGGCCTCGATGTCGCAGGACTTGACCTTCAAGTCCGCCAGGTCGCCGGAGCAGCACTCCAGCTGCCGCACAGGGATGTCCAGGGACCGGAACAGCTCCACGGAGAACTGCCACAGCTTTTCGTACCACATGGGGGACTCCTCGGGCTTGCAGACCACAATCATCTCCTGCTTTTCAAACTGGTGGATGCGGTACACGCCCCGCTCCTCGATGCCGTGGGCGCCCTTCTCCTTGCGGAAGCAGGGGGAATAGGAGGTCAGAGTCTGGGGCAGGTTCCCGGCGGGGAGAATCTGGTCGATGAACCGGCCGATCATGGAGTGTTCGCTGGTGCCGATGAGGTAGAGGTCCTCGCCCTCGATGTTGTACATCATGCCGTCCATGTCCGTCTGGCTCATGACGCCCTCCACCACGTTTCCGTGAATCATGAAGGGGGGAATGCAGTAGGTAAAGCCCTTGCCGATCATGAAGTCCCGGCCATAGGCCAGCACCGCCTCGTGGAGCCGGGCGATGTCGCCCAGGAGGTAATAGAAGCCGTTTCCGGAGACCNGGCCCGCCGCGTCCAGGTNGATGCCGCCGAAGGACTCCATAATTTCCGTGTGATNGGGGATGGGGCAGTCCGGGGNCTTGGCTTCGCCGAAGCGCTGGACCTNNACGTTTTCGCTGTCGTCCTNGCCAATGGGGACGGAGGGGTCGATGATCTGGGGAATCAGCAGCATGCGCTTGTGGAGCTCCGCCTCCAGCTCGTTTTCCTGCTTCTCAAGCTCGGCCAGGCGGTCCGCCTGTTCCTTCACCTGGGCCTTGACGGCCTCGGCCTCCTGGAGCTTGGAGGGGTCCTTTTTGGACTGGCCCATGAGCATGCCGATTTGCTTGGAGAGGGTGTTGCGGTTGGAGCGGAGCTGGTCCGCCTCGGCGATGGCGGCGCGGCGCTTGGCGTCCAGGTCGATGACCTCGTCCACCAGGGGGAGCTTGCTGTCCTGGAATTTCTTTTGGATGTTCTCCTTGACGGCCTCGGGGTTCTCCCGGATGAAGCGGATATCAAGCATGATGATTTCCTTCTTTCGTTTAAATTAAACTCGTTTGGAGTGTTTCACGTGAAACGGAGGNGTTGCTTTCTCCTCTCTCAGCCGGACGCCAGCAATGGCTGGAATATCTCCGCCAAAGCCTCTCCGGTTTCCCTGGAATCCGCCACCCAGAGGGTGAGATTCCGGCTGGAATAAAGAGAGTGGTACGTCCACTCGTCAATGAAAAATTGCACTTGGACACGGCCTCCGCCCGGNNTGTANAGAGAGAATAGAATGTGCAGGTCCCCGTCATGGGTGACGCGGCCAGTGATGGTGCGCNCCGGTATAAGCTGGAGCAGAATATTCCAGGGCGGCCGGCGGAACCGAAGGGCTTCGATGGCTTCCAGGGCCGCGTCCCACTCCGGGTCCTCCGGGGAGAACCATTGAATGGGGGAGTCTCTGCCTTGTTCCCCCAGCTCCCGCAGGGAAATGTCTATGCTGTCCGGCTCCTTCATTCCAGGGGCCAGTGTGTAGATGTCCACAGGCCGGGAATACCACGCCGCCCATAAAACCAATGCCAAGGCGGCAGCCAGAGCCCTCCGGTGAGCCTTGATCCAAGTNATAGGCGTTCTTTTTCGGTTCATTGGCCTCCCCTTTCTGTCAGGAGGCGGCACCGTCCGTTTCCTGAGCCTCCGCCTCCCGGGTCTCCACGGCCTCCTTCAGCTGGTGATAGCGCTCCCGGGGGGAAACGGTGAGGCCCAGCTCCCGCTCGGAGGGGGGGAGGTTGTCGCTGAGGCAGACCGCCAGGTCCTCTTCTTCCATGCGGTCGATGACCTTCCGGCNNTTCTCCAGGTTTTCCTGGCGGTAGAGCCGTTCCAGGGTGTAGAGATTCGCCAGGGCCTGGTACTGCCGGTTATAGGCCTCCCGCTCGCTGTCCCGCAGGCTGGCCTCCCGCTCCAGCTCCTCAATTTCATCCTGGGCCTCCTCCAGCTCGTCCTGGAGGGTCAGCATCTTGTCCTGCACGCTCCGCATGGCCGTGACGGAGCTCTGGAGCTCTCCGATGGCCTCCGTATTGCTCCGCTGGTGGGAGGCGAAGNACCAGGCCATCAGCAAAAAGGCCGCGATGAACAGGACCATGATATAGACCACCACCGGCTTCTTTCCCTTGNNGGTCAAATCCTCCTCCGGCTCCATGGGGCCGCCTTGACTTCGCTTTTCCAAATTCATGCCTCCGGTCCTTTCCGGCTGGTTTTCAGGAGGGCCAGGGCCTCCAGCAGATCGTTCAGATCGTCCAGGCCGTAATATTCCAGCTCAATCCGGCCCTTTTTCCGGCCCGTGACGATTTTCACGCCCCTCCCCAGGCGGGAGGCCAGGGAGCGCTGGGCCTCGGCGGCGTAGTCCACTTCCTTGGGGGGCTCGGGAATCTCCGGTTCCTCCGCGGGTTCGGCAAGCAGCTTCTTGGCCAGGACCTCCGTCTGCCGGACGGAGAGCTGGCCCTGGACCACGGTTTCCGCCGCCTTGGTTTGCAGGGCGGGGGAGAGGGGAAGCAGGGCCCGGGCATGTCCGGCGGAGAGGCTTCCTTCCTCCACCAGCTTCCGCACGCCGGGCTGGAGGCCCAAAAGCCGCATGGCGTTGGCCACGGCGCTGCGGGACTTGCCCACCCGCCGGGCGGCCTCCTCCTGGGTCATGTGATAGGTTTGAATCAAAGACTGGTAGCCCGCGGCCTCCTCCATGGGGTTCAAATCCTCCCGCTGGAGGTTCTCTACCAACGCCAGCTCCGCCGCCTTCTGGTCGTCGGCCTCAATGACCACGGCGGGAATCTCCGTGAGGCCCGCCAGCCGGGCGGCCCGCCAGCGGCGCTCCCCGGCGATGATCTGGTAATAGCCNGAGGACAGCTTCCGCACCGTCAGGGGCTGAATGACCCCGTGCTCCCGGATGGAATCCGCCAGCTCCGCCAANGCGTCCTCGTCAAAGAGCTTCCGGGGCTGGGCGGAATAACTTTCCACCTGGGAAATGGGCAGGTACAGATTTCCGGCGGCTTCCGGCTTCAATACGTCGTCTCCCAGCCGGGCGCCCAACNCCCGGCCCAGGCCGGAGGGCTTTTTGTTTGCCATAACACGCACTCCTTTCAAAAAGGTGGTTTATTTCAGGAACTCCGCCGCGAAAGCCGCATAGGCGTCGGCCCCCGGGGAAGCCCGGTCGTAGGCGCTGATGGGCTTGCCGTGGCTGGGGGCCTCGGAAAGGCGGTTGTTCCGGGGAATCACCGAGGCGTAGACCTTGCCGGGGAAGTAGTGCTTCACTTCCTCCGCCACCTGGAGAGAGAGGTTCGTCCGTCCGTCGAACATGGTNAGCAGCACCNCCTCCAGCTCCAGGGAGGGATTCAGGGACCGCCGCACCAGCCGGACGGTGTTCATCAAATCGGAAAGCCCCTCCAGGGCGAAGTACTCGCACTGCACCGNCACCAGAATGGAGTCCGCCGNGCACAGGGCGTTCAGCTTTAAAAGCTCCAGGGAGGGAGGGCAGTCGATGAGAATGAAGTCATAGTCCTCCCGCAGGGAGGAGAGGGCATCCTTCAGCAGGAATTCCCGCCGCTCCATGCCGATGAGCTCCACCCCCGCCCCCGCCAGGGCCTTGTTGGAGGGGAGCACGTCCCCGTAACGGGTGCGGGACACCGTCTCGGCGGCGGGCAGCTCCCCGATGACGGCGGAATAGACCCCCTTGGAAACCGTCTTGTCCACTCCCATGCCGGAAGTGGCGTTGGCCTGGGGGTCGAAGTCGCAGAGGAGGACTCTTTTTCCCGCCTCTGTCAAAGCGGCGGCCAGGTTCACACAGGTAGTGGTTTTCCCCACGCCGCCCTTTTGATTCACAACAGCGATGATTTTCGCCACAAGAACACCTACTTTCTTTCGAAATTTCATTATAACAAGGCTGCCCCGGCCTTGCAAGGCCAAAACCCACAATTTTCTGAAAATTTGGGGGAAGATGTAGAAAGTTTCACGTGAAACAAGGAGGGCCCGCCGAAAACGGCGGGCCCTTGGCGTTTCACGTGAAACAATTCTTTATTTCGATCGCCTCAGCCCCGGCCCAGCAGCCGGACGCTGTAGGGAGGGACGGAGGCCGTCTCTCCGGAAAGGCTCTCCCCGGTGCAAAGGTCCCGGAAGCCGCCCCCCGGCAGGGAGACGGTCCGCTCCTCCGGCCCGGCGTTTACCAGGGTGGCGGTGGCCTCGTCACAGGTTTCCCGGACAAAGGCCAGCAGGGGGCCCTGGGCCTCCAGCCAGCGGAGCGCTCCCCGGCGCAGGGAAGCCCGGTCCTTCCGCAGCTGCCCCAGCCGGCGGAACCAGGCCAGAAGCGCCTGGTTTTCATGGCCCCAGGGATAGGTCCGGCGGTTGAAGGGGTCCGCCGCGCCCTCCATGCCGGCCTCGTCCCCGTAATAGACCATGGGGGAGCCGGGGAAGGTGAAGAGGATGGCCGCCGCCACATGGAGCCGCTCCAGGCCCGCCTCCCGCTGGACAGGGGAGAGGTGGAAGGTAGACTGGGCGTCCCGGCCCTCCGGCAGGGGGACGCCGCCCAGTACCGTGAGGACCCGGGGGGTGTCATGGGTGCCCAGGAAGTTCATGGCGGAGTAGAAGGCGCCGGGAGGGTAATTCTCCCGGATGGTCTCCATGGCCTCCTTGAAANCCTCCGCCGGGCCGTCCAGCANGTAGTTCAGCAGGGCGGTGCGGAAGGGGTAGTTCATTACCCCGTGGAGCTCCTTCCCCTGGAGGTACTTCCGGCGGCGGNAGNNGGAGATTTTATTGCTGGCGTCCTCCCAGACCTCGCCGATGACCATGGCGTCGGGGTCCGTTTCCTCCACGGCGGCGCGGAGCTGTTCAATGAACTCGTCGGGGAGCTCGTCCGCCACATCCAGCCGCCANCCGGAGGCCCCGGCCCGGAGCCAGCGCTTCNCGATGGAATCCTGTCCGGTGATGATATAGTTTACGTAGTCCGGGCAGTCCTCCCGGACGTTGGGCAGGGTGCTGATGCCCCACCAGGCGTCATAGGACCCGGGCCAGTCGCTGAACTGGAACCAGTGGTAATAGGGGCTGTCCTGGCTCTGGGCCGCGCCCAGGGTGGGATAGAAGCCGTCGGCGTTGAAGTAGACGCTTTGGGAGCCGGTGTGGTTAAACACGCCGTCCAGCAAAACCCGGATGCCCTTTTCCCGGGCCTTGGCGCAAAGGCGCGTGAAGTCCTCCTCCGTGCCCAGCATGGGGTCGATTTTCGTATAGTCCGCCGTGTTGTAGCGGTGGTTGGAGGCGGACTCGAAAATGGGGCAGAAGTAAAGGGTGGTGACGCCCAGGGCCGCCAAGTCGTCCAGGTGGGCGGCCACGCCCGCCAGGGAGCCGCCGAAGAAGTCCCGGTTCTTCACCTCGCCNTCCTCCGGCCTCCAGGCGGGGAGGTCGTCCCANTCCTGGTGCACCCAGCGTTCTCCAATAAGCCCAGCCGGGTCCGGGNGGTNCAAANNGCAGTAGNGNTCCGGGAAGATCTGATAGGTCACCCCCTCGCCGAACCAGGCGGGGGTGCGGCTCTCCTCATAGACGGTGAGCTGCCAGGGAATGGGGTCCCCCGTGCTGCGGTAGCCGGTCTTGTCCAAAAGACAGCCGGTGCCGTCGTCCCGCCAGAAGCGGAACCAGTACCACGNCAGCTCCGGCGTTTGGAAGGGGATGAGGGAGAGGGAAAAGACGGCCCGGTCCTCCTGAAAGCCGGTAAAGGGCAGCTCCGCCTCCATCTCGTGCCCGGCAAACTCCNGGCGGATGACGACGGAACAGTGGGTGAACCCCTCGCTGGAGAGGGGGCGGCAGGTGAGGGACCACTCCTTCCCGCAGAGGAGGGCGCCATAGGGCTGCTTGTACCGGGGATCGCGGGAGTCGAAGACGGAANGTGTGTTCATGGGAAAAACTCCTTGTTTGTTAAAATAAGGGGTTCCAACAAATGACATTTTTTTACTGCTCGCTTTTCGGGGGAAAAAGGCCGGGGAAACCCGGCCTCTGTGGGGCCCGGTCCCCAGACCGGGCCATTGGGGCTGAGGGAGGAATGGCCTGACCGGGCCCCCGCAAGGGGGATGCGATATCCGTAAGCGGCAAAGCCGCTAAGGGGTATCCAAGGGTCAGGCCCCACAAAGGACGTTTCACGTGAAACNCTCCGCAGGGGCGGATACACAGGTCCGCCCCTACAGGGAAGCGGGACATCCGGCTAAGGCNAAAGCTGGTTCTCCCCGGTAANGGCGACGGTGTCCTCCGGGGGGGTGAAGTAGGCGTTGAGGATATTCACCGCCGTGGAGGCCAGGGCCGCGCCGGCGTCCGCCCGCTCGATGGCGATGGCGACCGCGATCTCCGGGTCGTCGTAAGGGGCGAAGCAGACGAAGACGCCGTGGTTTTTCGTGTCCGCCCGGACCTGGGAGGTGCCGGTCTTGGCCCCGGCGGAGACCACGCAGTTCCGGAAATAGGGGGAGAGGGTGCCCTCTACCAGGCCCTTCATGCCCTCCTTCACCGCCCGGAGGTTTTCGTCGCTGATGTCGATTTCGTTAATGGGCTCCGTGTTCCCCACGGCTACGACCTNCGAATTGTCATAGGTCTTGGCGGTTTTCAGCAAATGGGCCTGACAGNGCNTCCCGCNGGAGANNAGGGTGGNGACATAGTTGGCCAGCTGGAGGGGGGAGTAGAGCTGGTTGGACTGGCCGAAGGCCGCCCAAGNGGCCTGGTTCTGGCCCTGGGGGTTCTCCGGCAGGAGTCCGGCGGTCTCGGGAATCTCGATGCCCGTCTTTTCCCCCAGGCCGAACTGGACCAGGTATTTCCGAAGCCCCTCCATTTCCAGGCGGTAGCCCATTTCGGCGAAAAAGTAGTTGCAGGAGTTGGTAATGGCCCCGGTGACGTTCAGGCTCCCGTGGCCCGAGCGCTTCCAGCAGTTGGCGTAGCTGTTGGCCTCGTCCCCCGGGTAGCGCCAGGAGCCNGTGTCCTTGATTTTCTNTTNTAGGGTTACCTTCCCGTCCANCAGGGCCGCCATGGCGGTAAAGGGCTTCAAGGTGGAGCCGGGGGGATATTTGCCCTCCGCGGCCCGGTTGAAGAGGGGGGCCTGCGGGTCGCTGCTGACGNCGACGTAGTTCTCTTCGGTCCGGCGGAANGAAGCCAGATCATAGGAGGGATAGGAGGCCAGGGCCAGCACCTCGCCGGTGCCCACCCGCACCACCGCCGCCCCGGCGCCCCGCTTCTCGTCGCCGTCGGCGTTGAGGCGGGTGACGGTTTCCGCCAGGCAGTCCTCCACCTGGGACTGGAAATTGAGGTCGATGGTCAGCTCCACGGTGTTGCCGGGGACAGGCTCTGTGGAGTAGTATTCCCCGGTGACCTTCCCCTCGTCGTTGGTGGCCACCATGCGGCGGCCGTCCTTGCCCCGCAGGTACTCCTCAAAGGCCAGCTCCGCCCCCACCTTGCCGATGAGGTCGTCGTAGTCATAGCCCTTTTCCTTTAAAGAGGGGTAGTCGTCCTCAATGGTGATGCTGCTGACATAGCCCAGAATGTGGGCGGCATAGGGGGTCTCATACTCCCGGACGGAGGAGAGGGTCACCTTGGCCCCGGCGTAGTTCCCGTCGCTGAGGAGGGAGATGAAGGGGGTGTCGATGTCCCGGACCAGCACGTAGGCCGCGTAGTTGTCCAGCTTCCGGTCGGAAAGCTCGTACTGGACCCCCAGCACCATCCGGGCCTGGGTCATGGTGTACTGCTCGGGGAGGCCCAGCTCCCCCCGCATGGCGCCGATGAGCTGGGCGGGGGTGACGCCGGCGTCCATCAGCAAAGCCTCCGTCAGATCGTCGGGGACCAGGCGGTCCAGCAGGGCCTGGGCCCGCTTCTTGGGGGAGAGCTCCTCCATAGGCGCGGCCCCCTCCTCCGGCTCGGGCTCCGGGNTGGAGACCGNCTCCGGGTGGCGGAGGAGGTATTCCCCCAAAGCCTCGGCGCAGGGCTTGAGGGTCTTGAGGTAGGCGAGAAACAGCATCTTCTGCTGTTTGTCCATCTGATTCACGGTGTAGGCGTAGGGGGCCAGCCGGGAGATGGGGAGGTTGTCGCTCCAGGCCACGCCCTCCGCCTGGCAGAGCTGGACCAGGCGGAGAATGGCCTCGTTGCTGTCTTCCCCCGGGCGGAGGAGGTCCGCGTCGAAGGTCAAATCATAGGTGGAGCGGTTGGAGACCAGGGGCTTTCCGTTGCGGTCGGTGAGGATGCCCCGGGAGGCCTCCACCTTCTCCGACCGCACGATGGAGCGGATGGCCTTGGCGGCGTATTCATCGTGGTGGATGACCTGCACGTCGTAGAGCACGAAAAAATAGGTGATCAATACCAGCACCAGGAGGGCGGTGAGCAGATAGAGGCGGGCATTTTGCATTTCCTTGCGGTCCATAGGGCGCCTTTCTATTTGGAAATCAGTCGTCGAAACGGGTTTTTCGGAAGACGGAGCGGTAAAGCAGCGTCAGGGGAATGACAAAGGGAGCGGCTGCGCAGAACTCCCGGACCATAACCAGGGCTCCGGCCTCCCAGGCGGCGGCGCCCTGCATCCAGAGAATCAGGCAGCGAAAGCTGCCGTGGAGCAGGAAGGCGGCGGCGGCGGAGACAAAGGAGCAGAGGAACCCGGCGGGGAGCCAGCTCTGGGACAGCAGCCCGGCGCAGAGGCCCGCCAGGGGGAAAATCAGGGTGTAGAGGCAGGGGACGGGCCCCGGCAAAAGCAGGTCGGAGACCAGCCCCACGCACAAGGAGAAGATGGACCCGGCAAGGGGCCCCTCATAGGTGGCGGGAATGGCCGCCAGAAGGGGATAGAGAAAGGGAAGGACTCCCCAGAATTCCAGCCGCTGGAGGAAGCCCGTCTGCACCAGCAGGCACAGGGCCGTGGCGGNGGCGTACAGGGACCATTTGAAGATGGTTTCGTTTCTCGCAATCATAAAAGAGCCTCCGCCCGTCAGGTGACAATTTCAAAGGACTTGATGACGAAAACCTCCGTCAGGGCGTCCAGGTCCGCCGCCGGGGCCAAGNTGGCGTAGGAGGCCGCGCCGGAGTCGTCCACCTGGACTTGCTCCTCAGAGCCGATGACCAGGCCGGAGGGATAGTAGCCGCCCAGGCCGGAGGTCACCACCACGTCCCCCGCCAGGGGGGCGCGGTCCGCCGGGAGGTATTCCAGCCGCAGGCGCTTTTCCCCCATCAAGGAGAAGTCCCCCCGGGCAATNCCTAAGTCCTTGGTCCGGAATATCTGAGCGCCCAAAGAGGTGTCCGTGTCCACCAGGGTCAGCACCGTGGACCAGTTAGTCCCCGCCTGGGAGACGACGCCCACCAGATTGCCGCACTCGTCGATGACGCAGTCCCCCGCCTCGACGCCCAGGGAGGTCCCCTTGTTCAGCGTCAGGGAAGAGGTCCAGTTNNTCACCGCGTGCTCCGTGACCATGCAGGCCTCGAAGTCCGTCAGGTCCCGGCGCTGCTTCGTCAGGTTCAGCAGCTCCCGGAGCTTGGCGTTCTCCTCCACGTCCGCCTTGGCCTGGCGGATGGTCTCCTCCATTTTGGCAATCTGCTGGCGGAGGGCGGCGTTTTCCGCCTGGAGATCCGTGGNGTCCTTATAATAATTTTGCAGGTCGTTGAACCAGTTGGCCACCGCCGTGTACCCGGCCCGGAAGGGGGAGACGAGCATTCCCGTCAGGTTTTCCAGCGGGGAGGAATTGGCGCTGAGCACCGACATCACCGCCATGGCCACCGACAAAACGGCGGCGGCGAAAAGCACCCAGAGCCCATGCTGTTTCAGGAAATTTTTCAATCCAATCACCTATATGAAGGTCAAAGATAAGGAGGAAACAAGTTACAGCAGGGAAACGCCGAACCGCTCCAGCATCCGGGCAAGGCGCAGCACGGGGAGGCCCATGACGTTGAAGAAGTCTCCCTCCAGCCGCTCCACCAGCAGGGCCCCCCGGCCCTGGACCCCGTAGGCCCCGGCCTTGTCCATGGGCTCTCCGGTGGCGATGTAGCGGCGGAGCTCCTCCTCCGAGGCGGGGCGGAAGAAGNCGTCCGTGGATTCCGTTTCCGTCAGCCGCCGGNTTCCCCGGCAGACGGAGACGCCGGTGCAGACGGTGTGCTTCCGTCCCTGAAGGGCGGTGAGCATTTCCAGGGCGTGGGCCTCGTCCCGGGGCTTGCCCAGGCGCTGCTCGTCCAGGAAAACCATGGTGTCCGCNGTNANGACAATGTCCTCCGGCCCGCAGAGCCCGGCGGCGNCCTCCGCCTTCTCCCGGGAGATGTAGGAGACTACCTCCTGGGGGGAGAGCCCCTCGGGGAAGTTTTCCTCCACCTCCGGCACCCGGACCACAAAATCCGTCACTCCAATGCGCTCCAAGAGNNCCCGCCGCCGGGGGGAGCCGGAGGCCAGTACAATCTGTGCCATATATGATACCTCTTAATGAATAGCAGATTTGATGACGAGCTCANAGCGGCGGCATGTTCCGGTCNGCCGCGCCGTTGCNAATCGCATCGCAGCTCCGAAATTCGCGAGTCAAGAGAATGCTGGGTTGCCGTCGCTCCAGTTTGGAAAAGCTCCAGACTACCAGGGCGTGTTAAAGTTCTTTTGGTAACTTTTCTTTCAAGAAAAGTTACACCCCGGTGGAGCCGAAGCCGCCCCGGTCGGGGCCCTCCAGCCGTTTCACCCGGGTAAAGACCAGGGGGGGGCTGGTTCTCCACAATGCGGAATTGGCAAAGCCGGGTGTTTTTCGGGATGCGCACATCCCGGGTGGCGTAGGCGGGCCAGCGCCATTGATCCCCGTCTCCCCGGTAGGAGCCGTCCACCACCCCCATGGAGTTGGCCTGCAACAATCCGTAGTTTTTAAAGGTGGAGCTCCGGGGAACCACATGGGCCTCGTACCCCTCCGGCAGAGCCGCAGCAATGCCCAGGGGAATCAGGCAAAACTCCCCGGCCTTCAGGGCCACGTCCTCCGCCGCCCGCAGATCCATCCAGTCGGANNCGGGNACACAGCAAAGCTCTTCCAGGTCCTCCACAAAATATTTGACCTTAACTTCCTTGCTCTCTCTCATCATAACGCTCCTGTGCAATTCTATTTTGTAGCATTTTGCCGAAAATCAACGGTTTGTATTCACTCCACACCTCGCTGATAGAGTCCCCGGGTGAATTCCCCGGCGGCGGGCGCGCCCTCTTGATAGGCCCGGCAGAGGCGGGCGCAGTCCTCCGGGCTCTCCGTCGTGAAGCGGAGGCGGGCGTAGCAAAGGCCCAATTGCCGCCAGTCCGGCCGGTCCGCCAGGTAGAGGGGACGGCTGTTCTGCACCTCCGTCCGGTGGCCGAAGGCGGGGAGGAGGGGGAAGGCCGCGCCGGTGCGGTCATTTAGNAAGTTGGGCNGGTCGCAGCGGCAGCCGGCGCTGTTTTGAATCAGGCAGTTCTCCGTAATCATCAGGGGAAGCCGCCCGTAGACAANNGCCTCCGCCGGGAGCAGCTTTTTCATGTCCCGAATCTGGGAAAAGCGGAGCTCGAAGGAAAGACAGGCGGACTCCAGCCCCTTCTCCCGGAGGTAGTCCAGGGAACGGCTGTTGAAGACGTTCAGACCGTAGTCCCCATAGAGCCGCCAGCCGCCGTCCCGGGCCAGGGGAAAGTGGCCCAGGTTCCCCAGCAGCAGCCCGGAAGCCCCCAGGGCCCGGGCCTTGTCCAGCCAGCGGCGGAGCAGGTCCTCGTCCCGGTCCCGCCAGACCCGGGGAAGGATCGCGCAGTACTCCGCCTCCGTCTCCGGCAGGGAGGGCAGGTCCGCCAGCAGCTCCAGGGGCAGATACACCCGGGCGGGGCGGAGGTCCAGCACGCCTCCCGTCAGCTGGGCGGCAGTAAGCAGGGAAACCGTAAACCGGGGCTCCTCCTGGGAGCAGTCCGCCTCCGGCAGGGGAGGCGGGGGGAAGTGCTCCCGCCGCTTCGGCGGCTGGGACCGGGCGGCGCTGAGGGCTTCCAAAGCCTCCCGCCGCAAGGCGTTCACCGCGGCGGCGGAGAGGGACAGGCCGGGGTCCGCATATGCGTCCGCACGCTCACAGCGGTAGGGGGTCCCCCCGGTTTTGCCCAGCCGGGCGGCCAGGTCCTCCGGCGTCAGGGCCCGGTTCCGGGCGGCCTCCGGCAGAGGCCCGGAGACGGTGACGGCGCGGCCCTCCGGGTCTTCCGCCGTGAGAAGGCAGGGCTTTCCCGCCTCCACCCGGCAGGTAAAGCGGACGGGAACCCGGCCCTCCTCCCGGCGGGGGGCTTCCACAGCGGGGGCGGCCTCCGCGTTCTCCGGGCGGAAGCCCAGCATCTCCGGACCCTTCGTCCCCCGCCAATAGGCGTCGGTGAAGCCGGAGCGGGAAAAGGCCCGCTCCAGGGTTTCCCGCTCCTGGGCCGTGGGCTTCCGCCCCTCCTCCAGAAGCCGGGCGTAGATGCCCGTCACGGCGGCCACATAGCCGGGGCGGCGCATCCGCCCCTCGATTTTCAGGCAGGAGACTCCCATCTCCGCCATCTCTCCCAAGTGGTCCGCCATGCAGGAGTCCTTAAGGCTCAGGGGCCGCTGATTCTTCGCCGCCTCGTTTACCCCATAGGGCAGGCGGCAGGGCTGGGCGCAGCGCCCCCGGTTGCCGGAGCGCCCGCCAATCAGGGCGCTCATGGCGCACTGGCCGGAGTAGCACATGCACAGCGCCCCATGGACAAAGGCCTCCANCTGGGCGGGGCAGCTTGCGCAGATCGCCGCCGTCTCCTCCTTGGAGCACTCCCGGGCCAGCACCACCCGCTCACAGCCGTCCGCGGCAATCTCACAGGCCCCGCCGGAGGTGAAGACGCTCATCTGGGTGCTGGCGTGAAGGGGCAGATCCGGCAGAGTGCGCCGGAGCAGGTCAAAAAGGCCCCAGTCCTGGACCAGCACCGCGTCCACCCCCAGCCGGGAGGCGGTCCGGGCGGTTTCCAGAGCCTCGGGCAGCTCCCGGTCCGAGAGGAGAATGTTCAAGGTGAGAAAGACCCGGACCCCCCGGATATGGCACCAGGCCACCGCCTGGGCAAACTCCTCCTGGGAAAAGTTCTGAGCCCCCCGGCGGGCGTTGAAGGCTCCCCAGCCCAGGTATACGGCCCCGGCGCCGCCCTCCGCGGCGGCCCGCAGGGCCTCCGGCGATCCGGCGGGGGCCAGCAGCTCCGGCCTCACTTAGAGCCCCGGCTGTCCAGGCGCTGCTGGAGGCGGACCACTTCCCGCTTCAGCTCGCTGACCTGGCTCTGGGCCTTCCCGGCCTCGTCCAGGTAGCCCTTAATCTGGCGGCGGAGCTGCTCGGCGGCGGCCTGGGCCTTGAAGAGCTCGTCGGCGATGTTGGCGGCGGTGAGGACNGCGGCGTCGGTTTTGCCCACCCGGGTGCTGTTGAGCACTTCGTCCATTTTGTCNCCTACGTACGCGCCCACCTTCTGCATGTAGGAGGGGGACTCCTCCGCCACAAAGGTGTAGTCCTCTCCGCAGATGGTCACAACGACTCGGTTTGCCATAAAAGAGACCTCCTTTGCCCCCGGAAAACGGGCTTTCCGGCGGACTGCGTAATTTTACAGCGTACAGTATAGCACACCCGGCGGGGCTTCGCCACAGGAAATTCGGAAGAATCAAAAAAATTTACAAACCTGGAGGCAGGGGCAANANAAGCNCGCCGCGGGTTTCGCGGCGTGCCCAAGATATGACGGCGGCTCAATACCCCACGATGAGCCCCTTTTCCATGGCGTAAAAGCTGNTNAGGCCNCGGCAGNGGACCNGCTCCACGCTCTTTACCGGCAGGTCCTTTAAAATCTGCTCCTTTAGTTTCAAGGCACCCGGCAGATTCTCGCAGTGGCAGACGACGACCTCCGCCCCGGTGCAGTCCTTGCTGTCCTTCATCAGCGCC
This sequence comes from Oscillibacter sp. CU971, assembly GCF_905219725.1. Taxonomy (NCBI): domain Bacteria; kingdom Bacillati; phylum Bacillota; class Clostridia; order Eubacteriales; family Oscillospiraceae; genus Oscillibacter; species Oscillibacter sp. CU971. The sequence continues at coordinate 451 of NZ_CAJMXG010000046.1, read as the reverse complement.
GTGATGGTCTGGTAGGTCCTGGCCTCCCCCCGGGCCTTGCCCGCCACATGGATGGTGCCCTGGGGGGTGGCGTCGGCGATGACGTGGATGCCCAGGGAGTGGAGCAGGGTCCCAACCAGGGGGCGCATCCGCCCGTTTTTAATAAGGTTGTCGAAGTTCTCCAGGGTGAAGCAGGTCCGCAGCGCCGCCTGGTACAGCCGCAGCTGGGCGCAGATGTCCTCAAAGTCCCCTCCGGCCTCTAAAAGCCGCTTTGCCCGGCGGATTAAGAGGATCATGGCCCCCGCCGTGGCCTTGGAGTCGATGACGCAGATCTCCTTTTCCGGGTGCTCCTCCAGCGCCATGTCCCGGCCCAGGACGGCGGCGTTATAGGTGCCGGAGAGGTTGGCGGAGATGGTGAAGCACACCACCCGGTCCGCCTCCTCAAAGGCCTTGGCAAAGGCGGCGGGGGAGG
>NZ_CAJMXG010000045.1:0-16367 GCF_905219725.1 Oscillibacter sp. CU971 | reverse complement strand
AAGAATACGGGGATTCTTCTTGGTACGCCCTGAGGGATTCGAACCCCCGGCCTTCTGGTCCGTAGCTTGTCTGAGGGTTCACGGCAAGTGCTTTGGCCCCATTTGATGCTGTTTGCTCAGAATATTGACAGCCCTTCGAACTACCCCTCGCACTGATTCCATAGAGCGATTTCCTGTTTTGGGTCACGCCATGGGTCGCAGATCTGGAAACTTCACCGCACCACAGGCATGGACATAAAAATCTCAGCTATCTTTTAGATAGTCCACTGCGGAAAGGCATGGTGATGCCGCTCAAAATTTGCCGTGCCATAAACAAAGAAAAGACCATGGCCGGATTTTGCTGTCAGAGTGTTTCCTCATACAGCTCCGGCCGGGAGAGATAGTGGTCGATGAGCGCCGCCGCGCCGCCCAAGGCGTCCAAGTCCGTCAGGGACCGGGTGTTGTAGGCAATTTCCATGGGCTGGCTCAGGGACAGATAGCGGAACGAGGAGAGCTGCTGGCGTATCCTCTGGTCAAAAAACTCGTCCGCCACGGCGTAGTCCCCCACGAAGACCACCTTCTCCGGGCTGAATACCAGGGACACATTCCGCAAAAGGGCGGCGAACCGATCCGCCATATAGGCCACGTATTTCCGGGCGTAGGCGTCCTCCTGCCGGGAGGAGGCGAAGAGGTGCCGCAGCTCCACCGCCTCCGCCGGAAGGCGGGACAGGGGAGAGCTCTCCGGCGGAGGGTCCCCGGCGATCATCTTCCGCACCCGGGCAACGGACACCAGCCGTTCTGCGCAGCCCCGGCTGCCGCAGCTGCAAAGCTCCGGGTCGTTCTGGTCCAGGATCATATGGCCGATCTCGCCCACCAGGGAGTTCCGCCCGTTCAGAATGCGCCCGTCCTGAATCAGCGCCCCGGAGAGCCCCCAGGAGGTGAACAGGACCAGAATGGACCGGTTTGGGTCCTCCTGCTCGTTGAGTATGGCCCGGCTGATGGATTTTCCGGCGTTCTCCTCGGACAGCGCCGGGCTGGGACCGAAGATGCCCCGGAGATAATCGCCAATTGGAACGTTCGCCCCCCAGTTGGGCGTGTGGACGCTGTATTTCAGCGTCAGATGGTCATAGTCCACGATGCCGGAGGAGGACAGGCTGACGCCATACAGCTCCTCCCGGTCGACCCCGGCCCGGGCCAGCAGCGCCAGGGCGCTGTTCTCGATGATGCGGAACGCCTCCTCGGGCGTGTCCGGGATGATCCAGGCCAGATGGGAGCTGTCTACCTTGTTCATGCGCATGTCGAACAGCGTCAGGCCCAGGTCCTCCGGCCACATGCGGATAGTCAGCAGGTACTTCCCGCAGGAAAAGCGGAAGTACTCCGGCTTCTTCCCCCCCAGCTCNGTGGAATCCCCTTTGCCGGAGCTGGCCAGAATCCCCTTTCCGCAAAAAAACTGGATTGCCTTCATCACCGTCAGTTTGCTGATGCCGGTGCGGGCCACCACGTCCGCCACCGAGTGGGGCCGGTTGTCCCGGAAGCAGGAGAGCACCATTTTTCGGTTTTGTATCTTTAAATTCGAGGGCAGCGCGGGGACAGGTTNGCCTCCGCGCTCCTTCGTTCTCTGGGCAGCCGCCTTCTCCATAGTTGCCCCTCCTTGTTGACTTGGTTCGATTATAACACAGCCTAATTTCAATTTCAACACGGGGATAGATAGGTTATCTTATTGCCAAACCAAAGAGGCCCCCGGTGGCGGAGCCAGGAAAAACTATCATCTCTTACAAAATGATGGTCACCTTCAAGGCGCTATGCACAAAAATTGGCGGACCGCTATGGTTTCTGTTGACATTTTGCCAAGCATCTATTACACTAAAGAACAAGGTCGGGCGGTAAATTTTTTTAACCTAAGTTAGTAAATTTAATCGCCTAACATACCAAAATTTTTGATTGGAGGAAAAGGTACATGAAAAAGAAAGTCTTTGCGCTCCTTCTGGCAGCCGTGATGCTGCTCTCCCTGGCCGCCTGCGGCGGCGGCTCCGGTTCCGGCTCTGGTGACGGCGGCTCCGGCGGGAGCTCCGACAGCGGCAAGACCGTGCTGAATCTCTGGGCCTTCACCGACGAGGTGCCCAAGATGGTCGACAAGTTCCTGGCCAATAACCCGGACTTTGCCGAAAAGTATGAGGTCAAGACCACCGTCATCGCCACCACCGACGGCGCCTACCAGCCCGCCCTGGACCAGGCCCTGGCCGGCGGCGGCTCCGACGCCCCGGATATGTACTGCGCCGAGGCCGCGTTCGTCATGAAGTACACCCAGGGCGACGCCGCCCACTATGCCGCCCCCTATGAGGACCTGGGCATTGACGTAACCGGGGATATCCAGGCCGCCGACATCGCCCAGTACTCCGTGGACATCGGCACCCGGCNCGACGACGGCAAGGTGGTGGGCCTGGGCTATCAGGCCACCGGCGGCGCGTTCATCTACCGCCGCTCCATCGCCAAGGAGGTCTTCGGTACCGACGATCCCGACACCATCGGAGCGGCTATCGGCGCGGGCTNCAATGGCTNNGATAAATTNTACGAGGCCGCCGAGACCCTCAAGGGCAAGGGCTACGGCATCATCTCCGGCGACGGCGACCTNTGGCANGNCGTGGAAAACAGCTCTGAGCAGGGCTGGATTGTGGACGGCAAGCTGAACATCGACCCCAAACGGGAGGCGTTCCTGGACCTGTCCAAGGAGCTCAAGGACAACAACTACCACAATGACNCCCAGGACTGGCAGGACGCCTGGTTCGCCGACATGAAGGGCGAAGGGGACAAGGGCATCTTCGGCTTCTTCGGCCCCGCCTGGCTCATCAACTACACCATCGCCCCCAACTGCGGCGGCTCCGCCGTGGGCGAGGGAACCTATGGCGACTGGGCGGTCTGCGCGCCTCCCGTGGGCTTCTTCTGAGGCGGCACCTGGCTGATGGCCAGCAACAACTCTGCCAACAAAGAGGCCGTGGGCGAAATTATCCGCTGGATCACCCTGGACTGCTCCGAGACCGGCCTCCAGTACATGTGGGCCAACGGAACGCTGAACGNCGAGGNNGGCNCNAAGGACTGCGTGGCCTCCGGCACGGTCATGGAGATGAGCGACGGCTCCTTGGATTTCCTGGGCGGACAGAACATGTTCGACGCCTTTGTCCCCGCCAACCAGTACGCCAACGGAAAATGCCTGACCCAGTACGATGAAACCATCAACACCAAGTGGCGGGATCAGGTCCGGCAGTATACCTCCGGCACCAAGACCCGGGATCAGGCCATCAAGGACTTCAAGCAGGACGTGGCCGACAACCTGGATGTGACGGTGGATCTGGGCTAAGCCGATTTCTGAGCCGGTGGCCCAGACCATCTCGGGGCGGGCTCCGAGATGATGAGAGACTGCTTCCAGGCGAAAGGGGCCCGGAACGGGCCCCTTTCGCTCCGTTCTTCCTCCCCGGCCATGCCCGGCCAATCTGATTTCAAGGAGCTGAGATTTCATGAAGCAGCGAAAAGGCTTCAGCTACGCGAGGTACGGCTATTTGTTCAGCCTGCCCTTCATCGTGGCCTTCTGCGTCTTCTCCCTGTATCCCACCATTTACACCGCCCTCCTGGGCTTCACGGACTGCAAGGGCCTGGGAAACACGACCTGGCACTTCCTGACGGACGAGCCGTACAAGAACTTTGTCAGCGTCCTCCAGAACCCCTCTTTTATTAAATCCCTGGGCAACACCGTGAAGCTCTGGATTATGAACTTCATTCCCCAGATTACCTTNGCCCTGCTGCTGACGGCCTGGTTCACCAGCCACCGCCACAAGCTGGCCGGTCAGGGCTTCTTCAAGGTCGTTTTCTATATGCCCAACATCATCACGGCGGCCTCCGTGGCCATTTTGTTCAACGCCCTCTTGGGCTATCCCACCGGCCCGGTAAACGATCTTCTTTTGACCACGGGAGTACTGAGCACGCCCTTCAACTTCTCCATCAATGCGACGGCGGCCCAGCTCATCGTGGCCTTTATCCAGTTCTGGATGTGGTACGGCTACACCATGATTATCCTGATCTCCGGCGTCCTGGGNATCAGCCCCGAGATTTACGAGGCGGCGGAGATCGACGGGGCCAACGACGTGCAGCTGTTCTTCCAGATCACCATTCCCAACCTGAAAACCATCCTGCTCTACACCCTGATCACCAGCATGATCGGCGGACTGAACATGTACGACATTCCCAAGCTGTTCCTGCTGGGCGGGCCGGACAACGCGACCCTGACCACCAGCGTGTTTATTTACAACCAGGCGTTCAGCGGGAGCTATCTCTACAACCGGGCCGCCGCGGCCAGCATGATTATGTTCCTCATCATCGCGGTGTTTTCCGGCGTGATCTTCCTGCTGATGCGGGACAAGGACGAGGGGAGGTAACCGGATATGAAACACGCGAAACACTCCAACGGCACGGCCTTTAAAATTGTGGCCTATACCGTGTGCGGCCTGCTGACCATCCTCAGCCTGATGCCCTTTATCATCATGCTGATCAACTCCACCCGCAGCACCTATGAGATTCAGCAGCACGCCATCTCCCTGGTGCCCTCCACCTACCTGATGAGCAACCTGAGNGTGCTGCTGGNCAAGACCTTCACTCCNATNCGGGGCTTCATAAACTCCATGATCATTTCCGTGGGCTCCACGGCCTGCACGGTGTATTTCTCCGCCCTCACCGCCTATGCCCTGGTAGCCTACCAGTGGAAGGGGCGCAAGACCTTTTTCACCGTCATCATGTGCGTGATGNTGATCTCCGCCCAGGTCACCAGCATCGGCTTCTACCAGTTCATGTACCAGATCCACATGACCAACAACTNCCTGGCGCTGATCCTCCCCTCCATTGCCGCTCCGGCCACGGTGTTCTTCATGCGGCAGTTCATGCTGTCCTCTTTGCCTCTGGAGCTGCTGGACTCGGCCCGGATCGACGGCTCCGGGGAATTCAACACCTTCAACCGCATCGCGCTGCCCATCATGAAGCCGGCCATGGCCACCCAGGCCATCTTCTGCTTCGTCTCCAGCTGGAACAGCCTCTTCCTGCCCACCATCCTGCTGACGGACAACAGTAAATACACCATGCCGATTATGGTGGGCCTCCTTCGGGGCGATATTTATAAGACGGAGCACGGCGCGATCTATTTGGGCCTGACCCTGACAATCCTGCCCCTGTTTATCGTGTACTTCGCCCTGTCCAAGTACATCATCGCCGGCGTGGCCCTGGGCGGCGTGAAGGGCTGAGGCTATGGCGGACACGCGTAAGGCCGGGCCGGAGGAGGGAAGCCCCCTCCGGGCCTCCCTGGGCCAGGTCCTCCGCAGCCTGGGGGACCTGATTGTCCTCAACTGNCTCTGCGTCCTCTGCGCCCTGCCGGTGGTTACCGCCGGGCCCGCCCTGTGCGCGCTGTACTATGTCACCTTGAAGCTGGCCCGGGGGGAGGAGGTCCGCACCCTGCGGGGCTTCCTGGACGCCTTCCGGGCCAACTTCAAGCGGGGCGCGGCCCTGGGCCTGCTGGTGCTGGCCCTGGGGGCTGTGGCGGCGGGGGACGCCTTTTTTGCCCTCCGGCAGGAGGGGGCCCTCCGGGTGCTGTTCCTGACCGTCGCCACCATCGTGGCGGTGATTGCCCTGACCCTGCTGTGCTATGTGTTCCCCCTCCAGGCCAGGTTCCAGAATACCTGGAAGGGGCAGGTGAAGAACGCCTTTGCCCTGGCTTTCTGCTCCCCGGGGCGGACGCTGCTGCTGTGGCTGATCGCCCTTTTGCCCGTCGCCGTCCCGCTGTTTCTGCCCCCGGTGATCATGCGGATGCTGGGCTTTGTGTATTTCATCGCGGGGGCCTCCGGCCCGGCGTGGCTGGCCTCCCGGGTGCTGTGGAGAATCTTCCGCCGGGTGCTCCCGGCGGAGGACGGAGAACCAAACTGAACCCAAAGGAGAATTGCTTATGGATCGAGAAACCGCGCGGCGGCGGGCCAGGGCTCTGGTGGCGCAGATGAGCCTGGAGGAAAAGGCCGGCCAGCTGAGCTATAGCGCGCCGCCTATTCCCCGCCTGGGGGTCCCCGCCTACAACTGGTGGAACGAGGCCCTTCACGGCGTGGCCCGGGCGGGCACCGCCACCAGCTTTCCCCAGGCCATCGGCCTGGCGGCCATGTTTGACGAGGAGCTGCTGGAAAAGCTGGGGGACGCAGCCGCCACCGAGGGCCGGGCCAAGTACAACGCCCTCTCCGCCCAGGACGACCGGGACATTTACAAGGGCCTGACCTTCTGGTCCCCCAACGTCAACATCTTCCGGGACCCCCGCTGGGGCCGGGGGCACGAGACCTACGGCGAGGACCCCTTCCTCACCGCCCAACTGGGCAAAGCCTACGTCCGGGGCCTCCAGGGCAGCGGCGAGACTATGAAAGCCGCCGCCTGCGCCAAGCATTTCGCCGTCCACAGCGGGCCGGAGAGCCTGNGGCACAAGTTTAACGCCGTGGCGTCCCCCAAGGACATGGAGGAAACCTACCTCCCCGCCTTCGAGGCCTGCGTCAAGGACGCGGGGGTGGAGGCCGTCATGGGGGCCTACAACCGTACCAACGGCGAGCCCTGCTGCGGCAGCGAGACGCTGCTGAAAGACATCCTCCGGGGCCGCTGGGGCTTCCAGGGCCATGTGGTCTCCGACTGCTGGGCCATCCGGGACTTCCACACCGGACATATGGTCACGGAGAACACCGCCCAGTCCGTGGCCCTGGCGCTGAAAAACGGCTGTGACCTGAACTGCGGCGACTGCTACCGCTGCTTGCTCCTGGCCCTGCGGGAGGGGCTGATCTCCGAGGAGGATATTACAATTGCCGCCGAGCGGCTCTTTACCACCCGGTATCTCCTGGGCGTCCTGGGAGAGGGGAGCGAGTACGACTCCATCCCCTATGAGGCGGTGGAGTGCCCGGAGCATTTGGCCCTGGCCCACAAGGCTGCCCTGGAGTCCTGCGTGCTGCTGAAAAACAGCGGGCTTTTGCCCCTGAACCCGGAGACCGTGGGCACCGTCGGGGTCATCGGCCCCAACGCCAACAGCCGGGCGGCTCTGGTTGGAAACTACCACGGCACCGCCTCCCGCTATGTCACCGTCTTGGAGNGCATCCAGGACGCCATGGAGGGCCATGGCCGGGTGCTGTACGCGGAAGGCTGCCACCTCTGGCGGGACCGGGTGGAGCCCCTGGCCCAGGCCAGCGACCGCATGGCGGAGGCCATGGCGGTGGTGAAGCACAGCGACGTGGTGGTCCTGGTTCTGGGCCTGGACGAGACTCTGGAGGGCGAACAGCCCGACGAGGGCAACGCCGCCGGTTCCGGGGACAAGGAGGATCTTCTCCTGCCCTCGCCCCAGCGGATGCTGCTGCGGCATGTGCTGGCGGCGGGGAAACCCACGCTGGTGGTCCTTTTGGCGGGAAGCGCCATTGACCTCAGTGAGGCCGAGACCCAAGCGGACGCCATTCTCCTGGGCTGGTATCCCGGCGCCGGGGGAGGGCGGGCCATTGCGGACCTGATTTTCGGCAAAGCGTCTCCCTCCGGCAAGCTGCCCGTGACCTTCTACCGGGACGGTGCCCTGGAGGAGCTGCCCGCCTTTACCGACTACGCCATGACCAACCGGACCTACCGCTACTACCGGGGCGAGCCCCTGTATCCCTTCGGCTACGGCCTGACCTACGGCGGCGCGGCGGTCACCGCCGTCACCGCCGGAGAGGCCTCCGCCCGGGTCACAGTGGAGAACCGGGGCGGGCGGGCCGCCCAGGAGGTGGTGCAGCTCTATTTGAAGGACGAGGCGTCCCCCGACGCGCCGCCCAATCCCATCCTCTGCGGCTTCCGGCGGATCGAGCTGGGGGCGGGGGAGACGAGGACAGTGGACATTCCCATAGAGCCCTCGGCCTTCACCGTGGTCAACGCCGCCGGAGAGCGGATTCCCGGCAGCGGGGCCTGGACCCTGTACGCGGGCCTGGGCCAGCCGGACGCCCGTACCGCCCGGCTGACGGGAAAGACCGCAGTCAGCACTTCTATCCGCCGGACATAAGGAGAAACGACATGCTGTATATTGGAATCGACCTGGGCACCTCCGCCGTGAAGCTGCTGCTGATGGACGAGGAGGGACAAATCCAAAACATCGTCTCCCGGGAATACCCGCTGTCTTTTCCCAAGCCTGGCTGGTCCGAGCAGAACCCGGCGGACTGGCTGGAAGCGGTGGTGACTGGCATCCGGGAGTTGACGGCGGACTGCGATAAGACCCGGATTGCGGCCATCGGCTGCGGCGGGCAGATGCACGGGCTGGTGGCCCTGGACGGGGAGGACCGGGTCCTCCGCCCCGCCATTCTCTGGAACGACGGCCGCACCGCTCAGGAGGTGGACTACCTCAACAAGATCGTGGGCCGGGAAAAAATCAGCCGGTATACCGCCAACATCGCCTTCGCGGGTTTCACGGCCCCTAAGCTCCTCTGGATGCGGAAGAACGAGCCGGAGCTGTTCGCCAGAATCGACAAGGTGATGCTGCCCAAGGATTACATCAACTACTGCCTCACCGGAGTTCACTGCACCGATGTCTCCGACGCCTCGGGGATGCTCCTCTTCGACGTGGAGCACAAGCGCTGGAGCCCGGAGATGCTGGAGCTGTGCGGCCTGCGGGAGTCCCAGATGGCGAAGGCCTTCGAGAGCTATGAGGCCGTGGGCACCCTCAAGCCGGACATGGCGAGGGCCCTGGGCCTGGCGGAAACGACGGTGGTCTGCGCCGGGGCGGGGGACAACGCCGCCGCCGCCGTGGGCACGGGCACCGTGGGGGACGGGGGCTGCAACATCAGCCTGGGCACCTCCGGGACCATTTTTATCTCCAGCAAAACCTTCGGCGTGGACCCCAACAACGCCCTTCACTCCTTCGCCCACGCCGACGGCAGATACCACCTCATGGGCTGCATGCTCTCCGCCGCCAGCTGCAACAAGTGGTGGATGGAGGATATTTTAAAGACCCCGGACTACGCCGGGGAACAGGCGGCGATTACCCCGGAGAAGCTGGGGCGGAACCGCGTGTTTTTCCTCCCCTACCTCATGGGGGAGCGAAGCCCCATCAACGACACCGGCGCCCGGGGCTGCTTGATTGGCATGACCATGGATACCACCCGGGCGGACCTGCTCCAGGCAGTGCTGGAGGGCGTGGCCTTCGCCATTCGGGACAGCTTTGAGGTGGCCCGGAGCCTGGGCGTGGAGATTCCCCGCTCCAACATCTGCGGCGGGGGCAGAAAGTCCGGGCTCTGGCGGACCATCATGGCCAATGTCCTGGGCATCCCCCTGGACATCGTGGCCACAGAGCAGGGACCCGGCTACGGCGGGGCCATGCTGGCCATGGTGGCGGCGGGGCGGTTCCCCTCCGTCCAGGCGGCGGCGGACGCCCTGGTGCGCGTTGCCGGCACCGTGGAGCCGGAGGCGAAGCTGACCGCCCTCTATGAGGAGCGGTACCGGCAGTTCCAAAAAATATACCCCGCCTGCAAGGCGCTGTTCCCCCAGCTTCTTTAAAGGAGGAACCCCATGAAGATTGAATCTGTTTACAGCCCCGCCTTCCGGGCCTACGGCCAGGTGCTCACCGGCTATGACACGGAAAAGCTGCTCTGGGCCATGGAGGCCATCCCCCTGCCGAAGGAGGGCACGGCCTATGAGCCGTCCATCGCCGCCTTGGAAGGCTGCGATATCTTCCGGCGGCTCCAGGACCACGCCTACGGCGGGATGCCGGTACAAATCGGCATGTGCTGGGGGCGCAATACCAAGCTCAACTGCCTGGAGTACCACCGGGACAGCGAGGTCAACATCGGATCGTCGGACTTCATTCTCCTGCTGGCGAAACAGGAGGAACTGGTGGACGGCCGGCTGGATACCGCCTGTGTCCGGGCCTTCCGGGTCCCCGCCGGGGCGGTGGTGGAGGTCTACGCCACGACGCTGCACTACGCCCCCTGCCATGTGGATGGGGCAAAGGGCTTCCGGGTGGCGGTGGCGCTGCCCAGGGGCACCAATGAGGCCAGGCCCGTCCTCACGCCGCTGAACGCGGAGGATGACCGCCTGTGGGCGAAAAATAAATGGCTGCTGGCGCACCCGGACTCCGGCGAGGCCGGACAGGGGGCCTGGGTGGGCCTGATAGGTGAGAACATTGATATCAAAAACGATCTTTGAAAAGGAGGAAGATTCTATGCAATTAACCAATATTCCCGAGGTAAAGCTGGGCCTCGTCGCCGTCTCCCGGGACTGCTTTCCCGTCGCCCTGAGCGAGAAGCGCCGGGCCGCCGTCAAGGCCGCCTGTTCCGGCGGGCTGTACGAGTGCCCTGTCACGGTGGAAAACGAGCAGGGAATGCTGAAAGCCGTGGAGGACGTGAAAGCCCATGGCTGCAACGCCCTGGTGGTGTTCCTGGGCAACTTCGGCCCCGAGACGCCGGAGACGCTGATTGCCCGGAATTTTGACGGCCCCTGCATGTTTGTGGCCGCCGCCGAGGGGGACGGGGACCTGATCAACGGACGGGGCGACGCCTACTGCGGAATGCTGAACTGCTCCTANAACCTGGGGATGCGGCATCTCAAGGGCTATATTCCCGAGTACCCCGTGGGCACGGCGGAGGATCTCGCCGGAATGATCGCCGGATTTGTCCCCATCGCCTGGGCCGTTATCGGCGTGCGCAATCTGAAAATCATCACCTTCGGCCCCCGGCCTCAGGATTTCTTTGCCTGCAACGCCCCCATCAAGGGCCTGTATGAGCTGGGCGTGGAGGTGGAGGAGAACTCCGAGCTGGACCTGCTGGTGAGCTATAAAGAGCACGCCGGTGATCCCCGCATCCCGGCGGTCTGCGCGGAAATGGCCGCCGAGATGGGCGAGGGGCGCTACTACCCCGATCTGGGCGAGCGGATGGCCCAGTTCGAGCTGACGCTGCTGGACTGGGCGGAGAAACATAAGGGGGCCCGGAAGTACGTGGCCTTCGCGGACAAGTGCTGGCCCGCGTTTCCCAGCCAGTTCGGCTTTGAGCCCTGCTATGTGAACTCCCGTCTGGTGAGCCGGGGCATCCCGGTTGCCTGTGAGGTGGACATCTACGGCGCGCTCAGTGAGTACATCGGCATGTGCGTTTCCGGGGACACGGTGACTCTGCTGGACATCAACAACTCCGTCCCCGCCCAGTTGTGGGCGGAGCAGATCAAGGGTAAATTTGACTATCAGCTGACGGATACCTTCATGGGCTTCCACTGCGGCAACACCCCCGCCTGCAAGCTGTGCGCGGACCGGGCCGTCAAGTATCAGCTCATCCAGAACCGCCTGCTGGAAAACGGCGGCGAACCCGACTTCACCCGGGGCACCCTGGAGGGCGACATCGCCGCCGGCGATATCACCTTCTACCGCCTCCAGTGCGACAGTGACGGGAATCTCCGGTCCTACATCGCCCAGGGCGAGGTGCTGCCGGTGGCCACGGGCAGCTTCGGCGGCATCGGCGTGTTCGCTATTCCCGAGATGGGCCGGTTCTACCGCCATGTGCTCATCCAGAAGCGCTATCCCCACCACGGGGCCGTGGCCTTCGGGCACTATGGCAAGGCGCTGTTCGAGGTGTTCAAGTTCCTTGGGATTCAGGATATCGCCTACAACCAGCCCAAGAGCCTGCCTTATCCCACGGAGAACCCCTTCCGCTGAGCATCGTGACTCCATTCCCCGAGAGGCTATGCAAATAAAAAAGGGCCGGCCCGCTGCTCCACGCTTACAGCGGCCGGCGCCTGAAAAAGGAGGAAGACCGCGGCGGCTCGCGGTGCGGCAGTGTGGAGACCTGTCGTAAAGCCCCTTGACCGGGGCGAGGTGAAGGCGGCGGAGGCCTCTTCGCCAGGGCCGAGAGTTATGGCAAGTTTGAATTTGAAGGGCATCACCAAAATCTATCCCCACAGCGGCGGACAGAAAAAAGGCAGGAAGAAGGCCGGAGACACCGAGAAGAAAGTCAACCTCCAGGTGACCGCCGAGGGTGTCATTGCCGTCCAGGAGTTCAATCTGGATATCAAGGACAAGGAGTTCATCGTCCTTGTCGGCCCCTCCGGCTGCGGTAAGTCCACCACGCTGCGGATGGTTGCCGGCCTGGAGGAGATCTCCGGCGGCGAGCTGTACATCGACGGGAAGCTGATGAACGATGTGGAGCCGAAAAACCGGGACATCGCCATGGTGTTCCAGAGCTATGCCCTCTATCCCCATATGACGGTTTACGAGAACATGGCTTTTCCCCTGAAGCTGCGGAAGGTGGACAAGGCGGAGATTGACCGCCGGGTCAAGGAGGCGGCGGAGACCCTGGACATCACCCAGTACCTGGACCGCAAGCCCAAGGCCCTCTCCGGCGGCCAGCGCCAGCGGGTGGCCATTGGCCGGGCCATCGTCCGGGAGCCCAAGGTGCTTCTCATGGACGAGCCCCTCTCCAACCTGGACGCCAAGCTCCGCAACCAGATGCGCGCCGAGATCATCAAGCTGCGCCAGAAAATCAATACGACCTTTATCTATGTCACCCACGACCAAACGGAGGCCATGACCCTGGGCGACCGGATCGTCATCATGAAGGACGGCTTCATCCAGCAGATCGGCACCCCCCAGGAGGTCTTCGACCATCCGGCGAACCTGTTTGTGGCGGGCTTCATCGGCATGCCTCAGATGAACTTCTTCGACGCCAAGCTCCTCTGCGAGGGCGGCAAATACTTCGTCAGCGTAGGCGGCTGCAAGGTGGAGCTGTCCGGCGACAAGCAGAAGAACCTGGCGGCGAAAAAGGTATCTGCCCAGGCCATTACCCTGGGCGTCCGGCCCAGCCACATGGTGCTGGCCAAGCAGCCCGGCAACACCCTTGCCGCCAAGGTGGAGGTTTCGGAAATGATGGGCAGCGAGGTCCATTTCCACGCCAATGCCGAGGGCCGGGACGTGGTAGTGATTGTGCCCACCATGGACGCCACGGGAACCCACATCGACTCCTTCCGCGCCGGGGACCAGATGAACCTGACCTTCAGCGGCAACGTGTGCCATGTCTTCGGCCAGGACGGAAAGAACCTGGAGTTTTGACCATAGGGGCGCTTGACCGCCCACAGACGGTGTGATATACTCTGCCGCGTCAATGATTCCCCCAGGCTGGCTCTCGCCCGCCTGGGGGAACTGGCAAATTGCGTTTATCTATATAACGAAGAAGGAGCTTGATCCATGGGATTTCCAAAGGATTTTATTTGGGGCGCCGCTTCCGCCTCTTATCAGATTGAGGGCGCCGTGAGCGAGGACGGCCGGGGAGAAAGCATTTGGGACGTTTTCTCCCACACCCCTGGAAAGGTCAAATGGGGCGATACCGGCGACACGGCCGCCGACGCCTATCACCGCTGGCGGGACGACATCGCCATCATGAAGGAGATGGGCCTCCAGGCTTATCGATTCTCTATTGCCTGGCCCCGGGTAGACCCCAAAGGCGACGGGCATTGGAACCAGGCGGGGCTGCACTACTACAGTGAGTTGGTGGACGGCCTACTGGAGGAGGGAATCCAGCCCTGGGTGACTTTGTTCCATTGGGACCTTCCCCAGGCATTGCAGCGGCAGGGCGGCTGGCAGAACCCGGAGACCGCCCGGCGCTTTGAGGCCTACGCGGAGAAAATGGCGGAGCTGTTCCGGGGCCGGGTGCGCCGGTGGTTCACTTTTAACGAGCCCCAGTGCTTTATAGGAATGGGCTATGGGACGGGAGAACACGCCCCGGGCCTGAAGCTGGACGGCGACAGCCTCAGCGCCTGCTGGGAGACCTTCTGCCAGGCTCACTCTCTGGGACAGAAGGCTCTGCACCGGGCGGACGGCGGAAATCTGGTGGGTGTCGCCTCCACNGGGGCGGTCTGTTATCCCGCCAGTCAGGCTCCCGAAGACGTGGAGGCAGCCCGGCAGGGGACCTTTGCCCTTCCTCTGGGGCCCAGGACCTTCTCCCACACCCTGGCCCTGGACCCCCTGTGCCTGGGGGAAGAATACGAGAAGCCGGACTTCATCGGGCTCAACCTCTATCAGGGCGCACCCGTCCGCGCGGGAGAAAACGGGCCGGAGACGCTTCCCTTCCCGGCGGGCTTCCCGCGGACCGCCCTGGGCTGGCCCATCACCCCGGAGGCCCTGGAGTGGGGCCCGCGGTTTTTAGCGGAACGCTACGGCCTGCCGCTGGTGGTCAGTGAAAACGGTCTGGCCTGTACGGACCGGGTCTTTCTGGACGGCGCCGTACACGATCCTCTGCGGATCGACTTCCTAACCCGGTATCTCCGGGCGCTGGAGCGCGCCATTGACCAGGGCACGGATGTCCGGGGGTATTTCCAGTGGTCCCTGACAGATAACTTCGAGTGGGCTGAGGGCTATGACCCCCGCTTTGGCCTGGCCTATGTGGATTACGCCACAGGGGACCGGATGCTGAAAGACAGCGGGCGGTGGTACCGGGAGGTCATTCGCTCCAACGGTGCGGACTTGTGAGAGGCTTGTATCAATCCCCCTGACAGATCCAAGCGAGGAATTCACCCCCCAATATGGTCCTTTATTGGACGCTTTTATAACCTTCGTCTGTTTGCCTGGCTTTTGCCTGCTTTAATCAGTGCTTCCCTAAATAAACGGCGCGGAAAGGAAACGTGCCACAGCTTGGGAGAAAATTTTTGCCGCACGGCGGCGGCATGGACCAGGCAATTCAAAAACTGCATCGCTATAAACAAAGAATAGTCCCATCCTCAGAACTCGTCAAACCGGCGTCTCAATTCCTCGTCCGTCAGCTCCCCGCGCTCAGAGTACTCCAATAGCGGCGTTCCACTCATCCACGCCTCCCTCTCTGCTTTCGGGCCTTCAAACGGTTGTAGGTCCGGTCATACTCCTTCCGGGCCGGAGTGCGGTTCGCTTTTCCCAAGTCTCCTTACGGTGAGCGCCTGCCTTCCGGCAGGTACGCTCCAGCTCACCGGGAACGATGTTGTTGCAGTAGCAGGTGTTGTACCCGGCGGTCAGCAGGAAGTACCGCCCGCAGTTGTGGCACTGCCTGGGCGCGTTGCCCAAGGCCAGTCCTCGGAAAAACTCCGTCCGCAAAAAGTCCGCCAGACTGTTGAACGTCGACTTCTCCGCCACGAAGATTCTGCCTTCCTCGGTAGGATGCATCATGGGTACGAAGTCCACCTCCAAGGGGAAGCTCTGCTCAAACTCATCGTTGAAAATGTGCGCGCCGATGGAAAGCATATCGGAGTAGAAGCGGGAGTATGCCTGGGCGTAGGCGTCGCTGGTCCTCCGCTTCAGCGGCTCGAAATACGTCCTCGTCATCTCCGTGACCTGCTGGCGGAAGCCGCGGATGGACTCTGCGAAGCAGGCGAGCCCAGCCATCATCCCTTGGTATATGGCGTACCCTTCGGCAGACGGGTCCTGCACCTGATCCCATTTCTCTTTGTCCGCCATCAGCCCTTGAAAGGTATGGAAATAACACGCCTCGTCCAGCTTCAAGGCTCGATAGGCTGGCAGAGTAAGGACGAGTTCCCAGACAGCGTTCAGCCGTTCCTGCGCAAGAGCGGCTGCGCTGTCTGTTTTTCTGCGGGCAGCTTCCGGGCGGAGGGAATGAACAGCATGATTCGCCGGTCAATCTCGCTCAGGATTAACTCGTCCAGGTTCATGACGTCCACGCAGCACTGGCCGATGGGATAGTCCTTTTTGCCTACAAGCACTCGGTCGCCGCAGAAGAATACGGTGAACTGGTCGTAGGTGTAGTCCAGTTCGATGTGCGGCTGTTCCTCTGCTATGACTGCCTTCCTCCTGTATCCGATAGAGATTTAGGATTTCCCTAATCGGGTTCAAATCCTTTGAAAATCGTAGCCGGTAGTGATACCCTCATCGTATCAGATGGACGAAGAAAAATCAATCACAGGGGGGTGACAGATGATGCTCTGGCAGTGCGCAAAGCCCGCAACCAAAAGATTCTTTCCTCTGCCCAACGAGATTTTTTCTCTGGGTCTGTCGTCGGGCGCGCTGGCGGTCTACTCCTGCCTGCTCTTCTGTGAGGACTGCAAGACCTATCAGTGCTGGCCCAGCTACAGGTCTATCGGCGAAGCTGTCCGCATGAGTGTCAACACCGTGCGGAAGTATGTGACTGAGCTGGAAAATCAAGAGTTGATTGTTACAATCCGACGTCTATCTCTCACAAGAGATGGCCGCAAGCGCAACGGCACTCTGCGCTATACCATCCTGCCAATTCAAAATGCGGTGGACCTCCACAACCAACACCAGATCCGGCGGCTGGAGGAAACCGTGGAACGGATGCGTGTCCGCGAAAAGCTGGAGGTTATCGAGGAGTATCCTTCCTGACAGCCCGTGAGCCGCCGTGTGCGAT
>NZ_CAJMXG010000044.1:0-16419 GCF_905219725.1 Oscillibacter sp. CU971 | reverse complement strand
CCTCCACCAGATAGACCCGGCGGGGGGAGTCCTCCACGGGATAGGACCTCCGGGCCCTGCGGAGCTTCCGCCAGAAGAGCAGATTGGAGAGGACCAGCCAGCAGGCCATGACCGCCATACCGCCGTACCAGATGGGGGGCAGCTGGTCCGCCAGGACGATCTGCCAGGCGTATTCCACCTCATGGACCACCTGCTGGCTGTTGGTATAGCTGTAAACGCTGTTTTCCGAGGGCGGGCCCAGCACGATTTTGGGGTCCTCTTCGGAACGGTACGAGGGAAGGGGCCCCTCTGGAGCGGTCAGAGTGACCCGGGAGGGGGACAGGTAGAGTGCCTGTCCCTCCAGGCCGGACACCACCGGTTCCGCCGCCGTCAGCAAGCTGAAATCTGCCGCCGGAAGGCTGGCCGGAACCAGCAGCCGCAGCAGCACCAGTCCCCAGAGGGCGTACTGGGCCCGGCGAGAGAGGACCTTCCGAAACAGCCGCCGGAGGGCCAGCAGCGCCAGGATCAGCGCCGAGGAGGTCAGAAGGATTTCCTTCATGTGTCGTCACCTCCCGCCTTATCCAGGATGGCGGACAGCTCGGCGATGTCCGATTCGGACAGCCGGCGGCTTTCCACCATGGCGCTCATCATCAGCCCCAGGCTGCCGCCGTAGACCTTGGAGAGGAAGCTCTCCGTCTCGTCCCTGGCGGCATCCTCCCGCCGGAGGGCGGGGTAGTAGCGCTTGGCCTTTCCGCCCTCCTCGTGGCGGACGGCCCCCTTGGCCTCCAGCCGGGAAAGCATGGTGATCACCGTGTTTTTACTCCAGCCGGTCTCCTCCCGNAGAGCCGCCGTCAGCTCTGTGATGGTGCTGGGAGCCCGGTCCCACAGGCGGCGCATCAGCTTCCACTCGCTGTTGGAAAGTTCAATTTTCATGAAAACACCTCCCTCGGTCAGGTATACGTCTGTCTACCTGAAGCGTAACAGAGAGGTAGACGTTTGTCAACCTCAAATTGGTTACAAAATGGAAACGCCCGCCGTCCAAGGACAGCGGGCGCCGATGCTTCAAGGGCCAGAGAGACTATTTCCACTTTTTGCCGAAATTTCCAGAGTTTTCTTATGGATTTCGACAAAAAGCCGGAGCGGGACGTGCTATCATCAAATTTGAAAAGCCCGTCCCATCCGGGGCCGGGGGCAGAAAATGGCGAATCAGATTTATTTTTGACAAAAGAGGGGAACGCTATGGAAATCCTGGCAAAGAGCGCGGACCGGAATCTGCTGCTGGAGCTCAGCGGGGAGCTGGACCACCACGGGGCCCGGACCGCCCTCCGGGAGATGGAGGAGGCCCTGGACGCGGCCCTGCCCCGGAAGCTGGTGCTGGACCTGTCGGGAGTGACCTTTATGGACAGCTCCGGCATCGCGGTAATTCTCCGGGCCCGGCAGAAGATGCAGCTTCTGGACGGGGGGCTGCTGGTGCGGGGGGTGCCGCCCCAGGCCCGGCGGGTGCTGGAGGCCGCCGGGGTGAACCGGCTGGTGACGATCAAATAAGGAGGTTTTACATACATGAGGACCAAGGCAGTCAATGAGGTCACGATGGACTTTCCCAGCCAGAGCCGGAACGAGAGCTTCGCCCGCTCCGCCGCGGCCTGCTTCGCCGCCCAGATGGACCCTACCCTCAACGAACTGGAGGACATCAAAACCGCCGTCAGCGAGGCGGTGACCAACGCCATCGTCCACGGCTACCCGGACGCCATCGGCGGCGTGACGCTGAAGCTGCGGGTGCTGGCGGGGAACGTGCTGGAGTTGACGGTGAAGGACCACGGCCGGGGCATCCCCGATGTGGACAAGGCCCGCCAGCCCATGTTTACCACCGGCGGGGAGGAGCGCAGCGGCATGGGCTTTACCATNATGGAGAGCTTCATGGATANGGTGACGGTNCGGTNCGCCGTGAACAAGGGGACCACGGTGGTGATGCGGAAAAAGCTGGTCNCCCGCGTGAAGAAATGCGNGCCGCGCTGGAGCTCCTCCGGGCGGCCCAGCAGGGGGACCGGGACGCCTGTGAACAGGCGGTCATTGAGAACAACGGCCTGATCTGGAGCGTGGTCCGGCGATATTATGGACGGGGCGTGGAGCCGGACGATTTATATCAACTGGGCTGCCTGGGGTTTTTGAAGGCGGTCCAGGGCTTTGACTTCGATTACGGCACCTGCTTTTCCACCTACGCCGTGCCGAAAATCGCGGGGGAGATCCGCCGCTTCCTGCGGGACGACGGAGCGGTGAAGGTGGGGCGGAGCATCCGGGAACAGGCCCAGACCCTCTACGCCGCCCGGGAACGTCTCCGCAACCAGCTGGGCCGGGAGCCGGCCCTGTCGGAGCTGTCGGAGGCCACGGGCCTGACGCCGGAGGAGATCGCCCGGACGGACCTGGCCACCGACGCGCCGGAGTCCCTCCAGCAGGAGACGGCGGACGGGCTGACCCTGGAGGGGGCCCTGGGCACCGAGGCTCCGGAGGAGGGGCTGGTGGAGCGCATCGNCCTCCGNGAGGCCATCGATCGCCTGTCGGAAAAGGAGCGCATGACCATTCTCCTCCGCTATTTCAAGGGCCTGACCCAGGAGCAGACGGCCCGGGTGGTGGGGGTGTCCCAGGTGCAGATATCCCGGCTGGAGCGCCGGGGCCTGAAACGGCTCCGGGAGACGTTCGAGGAATGAAGTGGTCCTCCCCCTGGAACTCCGTCATGGTGCCCCAGTAGCGCTTGGGCATGTTGCTCATGCGAAGGCGGGGATTCTCCCGCTCCTTGATGGCGATGGTGTCGTAGAACCGCTTCCACAGGAGGCGGTAGCGGGCTTCCGTTTTATCCGGCGGGGCCATCTGGAAATCCGCCAGGGGCCGGATGACCGACTGGCCGGGGACGTGGAACAGGGCCTCTTTGTGGGTGCGGTCGTAGAGGAAAAAGCGCTCGTTGTGAAACCGGGCGGAAAAGTGCCCGCCCAGAACGGGGAGCACCCGGTTTTTCGGCTCAATCTCGCCTCCCAGCACGCCCCCCAGGTCCGAAAAGCGGACGAAGCCCTTTAATAGATGGACCTCCCCGTTCAGGTGCTGGACGGCCCGGATGACCGGGTACAAGGTCTCGTCGGAGCGGTTGCGGAGGAAGCCGGGGCCCTCCCGGAGCAGCTTGGCGACCACCTGGAACAAATGCAGCTCCTTCTCCGAAAGGCAGGTGAGGAAGCCCCGCCGCAGCAGCACGGCGGCCTCCGGGGACAGGGCGGCGACCTTTTGCAGCACCCGGGCGGCGTGGTCCGGGTCCGTGAGTACCGTCCGGGAATTGAATAAGCTGAAAACAGCATCCTCGCCGGAGCAGAATCCGGCGGGGATTTCCTTATGGGCGTAGCTGTCGAAGACGCAGGAGAGGAAGCCCTCGAAGCTGCCGTCGTAATGGTAAATCACGTCCATGGAACACCTCCGGGTGCGCCGTCACGCCGTCTCCGCCGGGTCGAAGAGGGACAACTGCACCGCCTCCTGCTGGGGCAGCAGGGGCCGNTCGGNGGCGATGAGCCCCNGGAGAACGCTGTCCGGCGTAAAGCGCAGTCCCTNCGCNATTTTGCCGGAGGCGGTGAGGAAGTACTGGNCCCGCTTCATGACCACGCCCAGCTTTTTCAGATTGTCGATGTGGAGGGGCCCCACCCGCCGGGCGCTGAGAATCCGCCGGGCGGAGGTGACCCCCACGCCGGGAATCCGCAGCAGGGTCTCATAGGCGGCGGTGTTGACCTCCACCGGGAAGAAGTCCAAGTGGGCCANGGCCCAGCTGCACNNGGGGTCCACCCGGGTGTCGAAGTCCTGGGTTCCCTCGTCCAGCAGCTCCTCCGCCCGGAAGCCATAGAACCGCAGAAGCCAGTCCGCCTGATAGAGCCGGTGCTCCCGCAGAAGAGGCGGCTTCACGTCCCTGGCGGNGAGGAGGGCGTGCTCCTCCACGGGGACGTAGGCGGAATAGAACACACGTTTTAGACCGTAGCGGTCATAGAGCCCCTGGGTCAGCCGGAGGATGTGGAAATCCGTGTCCCGGGTGGCCCCCACGATGAGCTGGGTGCTCTGCCCGGCGGGGGCGAAGCGGGGGGCGTGCNTNTNCTTTACCAGCTCTTCCCGGCTCTGCCGGTTCCGGGTCTGAATCTGCCGCATGGGGGCCAGGATGGCCCCCTTTGTCTTGTCCGGGGCCAGGGAATTCAGCCCCGCCTCCGAGGGCAGCTCGATGTTCACGCTGAGCCGGTCCGCCAGAAAGCCCAGCCNCTCCANCAGCTCCGGCGCCGTGCCNGNAATGGCCTTGGCGTGGATATAGCCGTTGAAGCGGTACTGCTCCCGAAGGAGGGCCAGGCAGCGGATCATCAGCTCCGTGGTGTAGTCCGGACTGCGGAAGACCCCGGAGGAGAGAAAGAGCCCCTCGATATAATTCCGGCGGTAGAACTGGATGGTGAGGTCCGCCAGCTCCTCCGGGGTAAAGGCCGCCCGCCGGGTATCGTTGCTCCGGCGGTTGACGCAGTATTTGCAGTCGTACACNNAGCGGTTGGTCANCAGCACCNTCAGCAGCGTGACNCAGNNCCCGTCGGCGGAGAAGGTGTGGCAGCAGCCCGCCGAGGCGGTGGAGGTGTTGCCGATATACCCCTTTTTCGCGGTCCGGGTCCCGCCGCTGGAGGTACAGGCGGCGTCATACTTGGCGGCGTCGGTGAGGACGGTCAGCTTCTCCAGGACATCCATGTCTTCTTGCTCAGGCTGGCCCAAAGCCGCACATTCCAGGCCGCCGGGAGGCAGACCGCCTTGCGGGAGCGCCGGGCGGGCCGCTCGATCAAATCGATGAAGCGGAAAAGCTGGGCGGTGAGGATGGCGGCGCCCAAGAGCGTAAAGAATAAAGTCCAGCCGGTCATAGGAAACCCTCCGTATAGAAAATTTGTTCGAGTATTATTGTAACTCGAACAACCGTTCCTGTCAAGAGGGAAAACAAAAAACGGCCCGAATAAATGGGCCGTTTTCAAAAGGTGTATGGAGGTTGTCTCACGTTTAAGGAGCCGTCCAGGTAGACCGCCCCGCCGAAACCCAGGATGGGGAAGAAGAGGAAGGGCAGCAGGGTCAGCCCCAAGCCGAACCAGGCGCTCCGGTTGAAGGCGAGGGCCAGGTCGGCGCCGCATCGAAAGAGAATGTATACATTGTAAACGGGCAGGAGCAGCCGGAGTATCCGCCGCCCGCTGCCGTAGAGCTCGTGGAAGAGCAGCCAGGTCCGGTAGACCGGCACCACCGCCTCCCAGCCCCGGCAGCCCATCTTCTGAAAGCAGCGCCACCGCCCCGCCGTCCCGGCCAGCCAGAGCGCCGCCGCCGCGGTAAGCATTCCGGCCATGTTCGCCTCCCGTCTATTCTCATGGTGAATCCAAGGTATTCCTGGGGAAAATAGTAACACATAAGTATTCAAATGTCAACATATGCGTTCGGCGGCCGTCCCGTTTTCGGATACACTTTTTAAGAGGTGATGAACATGAGCGAGATGCGCCTGGACCCTGTGGTGGTGGGCGAGGTGATTGCCGCCTACCGGCTTCGGAAGGGCGTGACCCAGGAGGTGCTGAGCGGCCTGGCGGACATCGGCAGAACCCACCTCAGCGCCATTGAACGGGGCGGGCGGAAGCCCACGCTGGAAACGCTCTACCGGATCAGCCTGGCGCTGGACGTAAAAATGAGCGACATTGTCCTGGACATTGAACGGGCCCTGAAGACGCCCCGCTGAAAGGACTGGCGTTTTCCCGGCGGAGATGGTATGATGAGGACATGAAAAACGCCGCAAGGAGAGCTGAACATGAGACGCTGTTTTATCTTTGCCGCCGGGAGCTTTTATGGATTGCGGGAGCGCCCCGTTCCCGGCGACCTCGTCATCGCCGCCGACGCGGGCTATCGGATCTGCCGGGGGGAGGGAATTGTGCCGGACCTGCTCCTGGGGGATTTCGACTCCATGGAGCCCCCGGCGGGCTTCGCCCAGGTCCGCCGCCTGCCGGTGGAGAAGGACGACACGGATACCCTGGCGGCCCTCCGGGCGGGCCTGGAACAAATGTGCGATATTTTTTATATTTACGGCGGCACCGGCGGCAAGCGGCTGGATCATACGCTGGCAAATCTCCAGTCTTTGCTGTTCCTCCGCCGGAGGGGGGCCAGGGGCTTCCTGTATGACGACGATTTCGTCTGGACCGTTCTGGAGGACGAGGCGCTGGTCATTCGGAAAACGGTGGAGTGGGGCCTGTTCTCCGCTTTCTGCCTGGGGGACCGGGCGGAGGGCGTGGACGAGGAGGGCTTCCAGTACCCCTTGAAAGACGCGGTCCTGACCCCGGAGTTTCCCCTGGGGGTCAGCAATCACATCCTGGAGCCATCGGCCCGCGTCAGTGTCCGAAAGGGGGCCCTGGCGGTGGGCTGGGAATTAGCGTCGTTAGACTAAACATAGAATAACGAAATGACAAAAGTGTCCTTGATTATGGGTTGACCTTCATGTATAATAGACAATAACGGAAAGGTCGACCTTTCCGAATACGACATAGCCGTGGGACCGNGGTCGGGCACGGAAGCAAGGAGTTTTTTATGGCGGCATTTACCGTAAACGGCAAACTAGTCACCGTGGAGAAAAACCAGAAGCTGATCCGCTTCCTGCGGGACGATTTGGGGCTGACCTCCGTGAAGGACGGATGCAGCGAAGGGGCCTGCGGCACCTGCACGGTGCTGATCGACGGCAAGCCCACCCGGGCGTGCATTCCCCAGACGGACAAGCTGGAGGGGAAGAGCGTCCTCACCGTGGAGGGNCTGACGGACTNTGAAAAGCGGGTCTATACATACGCCTTCGGCCAGGCCGGGGCGGTTCAGTGCGGCTTCTGCATCCCGGGCATGGTGATGTGCGCCAAGGCCCTTCTGGACGGGAATCCAAACCCCGCCCGGGAGGAGGCGGCCTTCGCCATCCGCAACAACATCTGCCGGTGTACCGGCTATGTGAAGATCATCGACGCCATCCTGCTGGCGGCGGAGCTGCTCCGGGCCGGAGAGGTGCCGGAGATCCCCTCCGATTGGTCCCTGGGGGCCCGGGTACCCCGGGTGGACGTGGAAGAAAAGGTCACCGGCACGGGGGTGTACCCTGACGATATTTATATGGACGGCATGCTTTACGCCTCCGCCGTCCGCTCTCAGTACCCCAGGGCCCGGGTGCTGGCNATTCATACGGAAGNGGCCAAGGNCCTGCCCGGCGTGGCGGGGGTCTTCACCGCCGCCGACATTCCCGGCAGCAACAAGGTGGGCCACCTGAAAAAGGACTGGGACACCATGATTGCCGTGGGAGACGTCACGCACTATTTGGGCGACGCCGTGTGCATTGTGGCCGCCGAGGACGCGGAAACCCTGGCGAAGGCCAAGGCTCTGGTCAAGGTGGACTACGAGGAGCTGCCCATGGTGCGGAATCCCCAGGAGGCCATGGCGGAGAACGCCCCCCTGGTCCACCGGGAGGGGAACCTGCTGGCCCACAAGCACATCCAGCGGGGGGACCCGGCGGCGGCTATCGCGAAAGCCAAGCATGTGCTGACGGAGAAATTCTCCACCCCCTGGACGGAACACGCCTTCCTGGAGCCGGAGTGTGCCGTGGCCTATCCCGACGGGGACGGGGTCATGGTCCTTTCCACGGACCAGGGCACCTACGACACCCAGCACGAGACTATGGGGATGCTGGGCCTCCCGGCGGAAAAGGTGAAGGTCCAAAACTGCCTGGTGGGCGGCGGCTTTGGCGGCAAGGAGGACGTGACGGTCCAGCACCACGCCGCGTTGGTAGCCTACCTGACGAAGCGCCCGGTGAAGGNGAAGCTCAGCCGGGCGGAGAGCCTGCTGATTCACCCCAAGCGGNACCCCATGGAGATGGAGTTTACCCTGGGCTGTGACGAAAACGGCGTTATCCAGGGCGTGAAGGCCAGCGTGGTGGCCGACACCGGGGCCTACGCCTCCCTGGGCGGGCCGGTGCTGGAGCGGGCCTGTACCCACGCCGCCGGGCCCTATAACTACCAGAACTTCGAGATCGACGGCTGGGCCTGGTACACCAACAATCCCCCCGCCGGGGCCTTCCGGGGTTTTGGTGTCACCCAGACCTGCTTCTGCATCGAGAGNCTTTTGAANCAGATGGCGGACCTGGTGGGCATCAGCCCCTGGGAAATCCGCTACCGCAACGCCATCCGCCCCGGCCAGGAGCTGCCAAACGGCCAGATTGTGGACGAATCCACCGGCCTGGTGGATACTCTGGAGGCGGTGAAGCCCTACTACGAAAAGGCCAAATACGCGGGCCTCGCCTGTGCCATGAAGAACGCGGGCGTGGGCGTGGGCATCCCGGACACGGGCCGGGTGCGGCTGACGGTGGAGGACGGCAAGGTCCACATTTTCGCCGGGGCCTCCTGCATCGGCCAGGGCCTGGGCACGGTGCTGACCCAGATGATCTGCGACCAGACGGGCCTTCCCCATGAGGACGTGGTCTATGAGAGGTCGAACACCTATTTCGCGCCGGATTCCGGCACCACCTCCGGCTCCCGGCAGACCCTGTTTACCGGCGAGGCGTGCCGCCGGGCCTGCGAGGGATTGAAAGCCGCCCTGGAAGAGGGGGGCCTTGGCTCCTTGAACGGCAAGGAGTTTTATGGCGAGTACTTGGGCAAAACGGACCCCCTGGGGGCCGATGTGCCCAATCCCGTCAGCCATATCGCCTACGGCTACGCCACTCAGGTCTGCGTCCTGGACGAGGACGGGAAGCTGAAGCAGATCGTCGCCGCCCACGACGTGGGCAAGGCGGTANATCCCCTCTCGNTGGAGGGCCAGATCGAGGGCGGCGTGGTCATGTCCATGGGCTACGCCCTGACAGAGCGCTATCCCCTGGAGGACTGCAAGCCCAATGTGAAGTTCGGCACCCTGGGCCTGTTCCGGGCCAGCCAGATCCCTGAAATCGTCCCCATTATCGTGGAGAAGCCGGGGCTGAATGTGGCCTGCGGGGCCATCGGCATCGGGGAGATTACCTCCATTCCCACCGCCCCCGCCATTGCCGGCGCCTATTACCGCTACGACGGAAAGCGCCGCACGGCCCTGCCCCTGGAAGGGACCCCCTACAGCAAAAAATAAAGCTGATGGATGCAGAGCACCCCAAGAAGAGCAGGGAGTTCCATTGTGGGGCCTGAGCCCCTGCTCAGGCCATTTCCCCTCAAGCTGCCGGCNTCTTAAGGATTCAACCCTTTCAGAGCCTCCGGCGTGTCCACATCCGTCAGCTCCTCCTCCGGCACTTCCAGCAAAACAAGGTCTTCCTCATGCCGCCGGATGACGGTGTTTCCCCCGTGGTCCTCCCGGAGCTCCAGCAGCTCCGGGAAGAACCGGGCGGGGAANACGCAGGGATTCCCCCGGACCCCGCCGTGAGCCAGGGCGGCGATCTTCTCCGGCTGGGAGCGCCAGAGCTCCACCAGGGCCTTGACGCTCTCCCGCTTTAAAAGAGGCTGATCGCTGACCAGGAACATGGCGGCGGCGCAGCCTCCCAGGGATTCCAGTCCCAGGCGGATGGTGTGGCTGATGCCCCAATCCGGGTGTTCGTTCCGGACGGCGGAGAAGCGAAACCGCTCCGCCAGGTCCAAAACCTCCGGGTATTGGGTTACCACCGCGACCTGTTCAAATTCCTCCCTAGGCACCGCCTCCAGCGCCCGGAGAATCAGGCTCCGGCCCCCCAATCCGGCGGCCAGCTTGTTCTCCCCAAACCGGCGGGCGTTTCCAGCCGCCANCACCACACAGCCCAGTGTCTGTACCATATTCTGCAACCCCCATATTTAGCAAGTGTTTATAAAAGTAGTATATCCTCTTTTCTCCCGTCCAGTCAAGGGTCCCGTTTCCCCGGGAGCGAAGTTGTAATAGAAAAGGAGGGCACCCTATGAGCAAAAGCGTCGGCAAGAGCGTGATCCGGGTGGACGCCTATGAGAAGGCCACAGGCCGGGCCAAATACATGGACGACCTCTGTGACCGCAGCGCCCTGATCGCGAAAATCTGCCATTCCACCATCGCCCACGGCTTTGTGAAGTCCGTGGATACCTCGGCGGCGGAGGCCGTCCCGGGCGTGGTGAAGGTTCTGACCTGCTTCGACGCGCCGGACATCGNGTTTCCCACGGCGGGCCATCCCTGGTCCACGGNCCCCCATCACCAGGACGTGGCGGACCGGAAGCTTTTAAACCGGCACGTCCGCTACTACGGCGACGAGGTAGCGGTGGTCATCGCTGAGGACGAGGTGGCCGCCGCCCAGGCGGTCCGGGCTTTGAAGGTGGAGTATGAGGAGCTGCCCTTTGTTCTGGACGTGCAGGAAGCCATGAAGGACGGCGCGCCTCAGATTCAAGAGCGGGCCCAAAACAACATCCTGGCCCATTCCGACGTTCGCCGGGGAGATTACGAGACTGCCCGGCGGGAGCCCGGCCTCATCAAGGTGGAGGGCTGGTACGACACCCCCACCGTCCAGCACTGCCACATTGAAAACCACGGCTGCTTCGCCTATGAGGAGGCGGGCCGGGTGGTGGTGGTCAGCTCCACCCAGATTCCCCACATCGTCCGCCGGGTGGTGGGCCAGGCCCTGGGGATTCCCTGGGGCAAGGTCCGCATCATCAAGCCCTATATCGGCGGCGGCTTTGGCAACAAGCAGGACGCGCTGTATGAGCCCCTGTGCGCCTGGTGCTCCACGAAGGTCGGAGGACGCCTGGTGAAGCTGGAGTGCAGCCGGGAGGAGACCTTTGTCTCCAACCGGGTCCGCCACGCCATCCGCACCCACATTATTTCCTATGTCCGGCCCGATGGCACCCTGGTTGCCCGGAAGCTGGAGGCGTTTTCCAACCAGGGGGCCTACGCCTCCCACGGCCACGGCATCGTGGCCAAGGGCATGAACGCCTTCCCTCAGCTCTACCCCTGCCCCAATGTGGAGTGCGACAGCTGGACGGTGTACACGAACCGGCCCTCCGCCGGGGCCATGCGGGGCTATGGCATCCCCCAGGCCATGTTCGCCGGGGAGAGCCACATTGACGACATCTGCAAGGCGATTCACATGTCCCCCCTGGAATTCCGCCGGAAAAACCTGATGCCCGTGGGCTATGTGGACGGCTTTTCCAAGAACGAGCTCTATTCCGACACCTTCAACCAGTGCATGGACAAGGCCTTGGAGCTGCTGGACTACCGGAAAAAGTTTGAGGAATACCAAAACCAGACCGGCCCGATCCGCAGGGGCGTGGGGCTGGCGGTGTTCTGGTACAATACCGCCGTTTGGCCCATCTCCCTGGAATCCTCCTCCTGCCGGATGGTGCTGAATCAGGACGGCTCTCTCCAGTTCCAGACCGGCGAGACGGAGATCGGCCAGGGATGCGACACGGCCTATTCCCAGATGGTGGCGGACGCCGTGGGCATTCCCCTTGGCGACGTCCATGTAGTCTCCACCCAGGACACGGATATTACCCCCTTCGGCACCGGGGCCTATGCCTCCCGGCAGACCTACATCGGCGGCTTCTCCATCATGCAGACGGCCCTGGCCCTGCGGGAGCGCATTTTGAACGTTGCCCATGAGCAGACCCGGATGCCTGTTTCCAACCTGGATCTGGTGGACGGGCAGATCGTCCGGAAATCCGATGGGCGGATTCTGAAATCCCTGGGGGACCTGGCGACGGAAAGCCTGTACTCCCTGGAGAGCAGCCGGCATATCACCGCTGAGACCACGGCACAGATCAAATCCAACGCCTATTCCTTCGGCTGCTCCTTCGCGGAGGTGGAGGTGGACATTCCCATGTGCAAGGCCACCCTTCTGCGGCTGGTGAACGTCCACGACTGCGGCACGCTGATTAACCCCGCCCTGGCGGAGGCCCAGGTCCACGGCGGCATGTCCATGGCCATCGGCTACGGCCTTTCCGAGNAATTGAAGTTCGACGAAAAGACCGGCAAACCCCTGAACAACAACCTGCTGGACTATAAGCTCTCCACCTTCATGGACCACCCCACGCTGGAGGCCGCTTTTGTGGAGAACCCGGAGCCCACCAGCCCCTACGGCACCAAGGCCCTGGGCGAGCCCCCGGCCTGCTCCGGCGCCCCGGCCATTCGCAACGCGATTTTGAACGCCACCGGCGTGGCCATCGATTCCTGCCCCATCACGCCCCATGTCCTCTATCGGAAGTTCAAAGAGGCGGGGCTCATCAACGACTAAAGGAGGGCCCAGCGTATGTATGACATGAAAGCCCTGTATCAGGCGAAGAGCGTCAAGGACGCCATGGCCCTGCGCCTTGCCCATCCCGAGGCTCAGATCATCGCCGGAGGCTCCGACGTGCTGGTCCAGATGCGGGAGGGCAGGCGGGCCGGGGCGGAGCTCATCTCCATCCAGACCCTGGACGAGATCCGGGGCGTGTCCCTGGACGCCGACGGGACCCTTCGCATCGGCTCTCTCACCAGCTTTTCCCATATCACCCGGGACCCCCTGATTCAGAAATACATCAACGTCCTGGGCGAGGCCGTGGACCAGGTGGGCGGCCCTCAGATCCGGAACATCGGCACCATCGGCGGAAACACCTGCAACGGCGTCACCTCCGCCGACTCCGCCTCCACCCTCCACGCCTGGGACGCCGTGGTGGAACTGACGGGCCCGGAGGGCGTCCGCCGCCAGTCAATCCATGACTTCTATATCAAGGCGGGCAAGGTGGACATTCGGGAAGGCGAAATCCAGACCGCCATCTTGATTCCCAAAGAGAGCTATGAGAACTGCTTCGGCCACTATATCAAGTACGCCATGCGAAACGCCATGGACATCGCCACCCTGGGAACCTCCGTCAACGTCCGCCTCTCCGCCGATAAGAAAACGGTGGAGCGGGCAAGGGTCGCTTTCGGCGTGGCGGGCCCCGTGCCCCTGCGGGCCGAAACGGCGGAAAGATTAGCCGCCGGACAGCCCGTCAGCCTGGAGCTGGCGGAGCGGTTCGCCCAGGCCGTCAAGGAGGACATCAATCCCCGGGACTCCTGGCGGGCGGCCAGGGACTTCCGCCTCCACATCGCCGTGGAGAGCGCGAAGCGGGCCTTTATTGAGTCCGTGAAACTGGCGGGAGGTGACCTGTGATGGAGAAACACAACATTCAATATCAGACGGTCCGCTTCAACCTCAACGGCAAGGACGTGGAGCGGACGGTGGACGTCCGGGCCAGCCTTACGGACATGCTGCGGAACGACTTCCGCATGACCTCTGTCAAAAAGGGCTGCGAGGTGGGGGAGTGCGGAGCCTGCAACGTGCTGATTGACGGCGAGGCGTTCAACTCCTGCATCTACCTGGCCGTCTGGGCGGAGGGAAAGAAGGTCCGCACCCTGGAGGGCCTCCTGGGCCCCAACGGGGAGCTTTCCGACATCCAGCAGGCCTTTGTGGACGAGGCGGCGATTCAGTGCGGCTTCTGCTCCCCGGGCTTCATCCTGACGGCAGTGGAGATTCTGGAGTCCGGCAAGGAGTATACGGACGCGGAGCTGCGCAAGCTCCTTTCCGGCCACCTCTGCCGGTGCACGGGGTATGAAAACATCCTCCGGGCGGTGAAGAAAACCATGTACAAGCGGCTGGGGAAGGAACTGCCCCAGTGATGGAAAACCGGCNGGACGCGCACAGCGTCCCGCCGGTTCGTGGTTTTTAATAACCTGTTTTCCTGCCTTCCGGCTGCCCGTAGGATTTGAACCGCTCCATGACGTCCTCCATNGCCTCCNTGCCGAGGACGTTGGGCGTCCCGATGCACAGGGCCCGGTATTGAAGTTCCGCCACGTATTCCATGTTCAGCGCCAGGCCGTAGGCCCCGGCGAGGTCCTTCCCGCAGGCCACCAGCCCGTGGTTTCCCAGCAGCACGGCGTCGCTGTCCCCGGCAGTCTCCACGGCGGCCTCCGCCAGCTCTAAGGTGCCGAAGGGGTAGTAGGGCGCACAGGGGACCTCCGCCGCCCCCGCATCGGCGATGGCGTAGTGAACGGCCCGGAGGGGCCGGCCCAGTACGGCGAAGGTAGTGCAGTACATGGAATGGGTGTGGACCACGGCCCGGATGTGCGGCTTGTTCTTGTAAAAAAGGGTGTGGAGGGCCCACTCGCTGGAGGGCTTCCGGGTTCCATCCGCAATGTTGGCCTCCAGATCCGTCACCACCACGTCTTCCGGCCGGGTGTCGAAATAGCCGATGCCGGAGGGGCTGATAGCCATGAGGCCCCGCTCCGGGACATAGACGCTGATGTTTCCGCTGGTGCCGGTGCAAAGGCGGCCGGCGCTCATTTTCCTGCCGTACTCCACCACCAGCTCCCGTTCTTTTTGCAGCAGCATAGCCGAATCCTCCTCAGTAAAATTCCCGGACTTCCGAGTCAAAATATTGGTCCAGCAGATAGGGGACGTAGACCCCCTTGTCCGTCACCACCCCGGAAATCAGGTGCGGGGGCGTCACGTCAAAGGAGGGATAAACTCCTTTGACCTCCGGGACGGTGTTGGGAATGCCCCAGGAGGTCAGCACNGGGCCGGGGTCCCNCTGTTNGATGACAATGTCCGCCGCCGACCGCTTGTCCCGGTCGGGGATGCCGGTGACATAGTAGGGAACGCCGAAGTACTTGGCCAGAATCGCNATCTGAAAGGTGCCCGTCTTGTTGNCGATGTGCCCGTCCCGGGCGATGGTGTCCGCGGCGGAGGTAAAGACGTCGATTCCCTCCCGCTCCATGGCGTAGGCAATCATATTGTCCGTGAGCACCGTGGTGTCAAAGCCTGCCTGGGCAAAGCAGCTGGCGGTGAGCCGGGCCCCCTGGAGGAAAGGCCGGGTCTCCGCGCNGAACACCCGGAAGGTCTTTCCCGTTCGCCTTGCGGCCCGGATAAGAGTTCCGATGATGGTTTCCCCGTAGCACTGTGTGAGAACCGTTCCGCCCTCCGGGATGAGGGCCTCCAAGCGGTCCCCCACCAGCTGCATGACGCTGTAGCGCCGCCCCAGGGATTCCAGGGTGTCTTCCACAATGGCGGCGACGGGGTTTTGTCCCGCTTCCAGCGCCGCCTCCGCCACGTCCGCGCAGCGGAAGGTGATCTGGCCGTAGCGGTTGGCGGTGGTGGGCCGGGCGTGGGCCAGCTCCTGGGCCGCCTGGCGGAGAAAGGCAAGCTGTTCCGCCCGGCCTTTATCCCGGGCCTGGTGGGCCGCCAGGGCCATGCCCATGCCCACGGCGGTATAGGGCCCGGCGCTCTGGGTCACCATGTCCGCAATGGCCCGGACCACCTGCCGGTAGGTTTCGCAGACCTCGAACCGGACCTCCCTCGGGTAGACCCGGCGGTCTAAAATGCGGACCTTTCCATCCTCGTACCAGGCCACATGTTCGTATTGCAGGAGGAAGGGCATGCCCTCGTCCATC
This sequence comes from Oscillibacter sp. CU971, assembly GCF_905219725.1. Taxonomy (NCBI): domain Bacteria; kingdom Bacillati; phylum Bacillota; class Clostridia; order Eubacteriales; family Oscillospiraceae; genus Oscillibacter; species Oscillibacter sp. CU971. Next base: position 1,035 of record NZ_CAJMXG010000044.1, on the reverse strand, counting down.
CGCTTCATATTGGCGCGCCTCCTTCACGGCGGGGTTCCGCCCGGTGTTTTCCACATCATACCCCATCGGGCGGGAAAATGCAAACGGAAAAATGATTGTCCTTTTCCTCTCCATCCGTTATACTGGAATACAACAAAAGGGAGGCGGCAAGCATGACGGAGCTTCGAAGGCACGCGGAACAAATTTACGGCGAGGCAATTCGCCGGGCGCTGCCGGATGTGGCGGTGAGGGAGGCCCTGAGGGACTTCCGTCCCGGCCCTGGCCGGACGCTGCTGGTTTCCGTGGGAAAGGCGGCGTGGCGGATGGCCTCCGCCGCCCTGGAAGCCGTAAGCGTGGACGGCGGTTTGGTGGTGACGAAATACGGCCACAGCCAAGGGCCCCTGCCGGGCCTGGAGATTTTAGAGGCGGGGCACCCGGTGGCGGACGCGGCTTCCTTCGCCGCATCGGAGCGGGCTTTGGAGCTGGTCCAGGGACTGNGGGAGGNGGATGACCTGCTGTTTCTCCTCTCCGGCGGGGGCTCCGCCCTCTTCGAGGCGTCGGACCTCTCCCTGGCGGAATTTCAGGACATCAACCGCCGGCTTCTTTCCTGCGGCGCGGACATCCAGGAGGTCAACCGGGTCCGCAAGCGGCTGTCCAACGTAAAGGGGGGCCGTTTCGGCGCGGCCTGCGCCCCGGCCCGGGTGTTTTCCGTGGTGCTTTCCGACGTGCTGGGGGACCGGCTGGACATGATCGCCTCCGGCCCCGCCGCTGTGGACGGCTCTACGCTGGAAGAGACCTTGGCGGTGGCGGAGAAGTACGGCTTAGAGCTGTCTCCCCTGGCCCGGGCCCTGCTGGCCCCGGCGGAGGCCCTGGCCCTGGACGAGCCCTTCACCGGCCTGGACGGGGAGAACCGGGCCCGGTGCGTGGAGCTGATCCGGGAAAGAGGGGGAGGGAGGCCGGTGCTGCTGGCCACCCATGATCTGACGGGACTGGAGGACGCTCCGGTGGTGCGCCTGGGGGAAACATAGGGAGAAGCTCCGCCGAGCGGCGGAGTTT
>NZ_CAJMXG010000043.1:0-16884 GCF_905219725.1 Oscillibacter sp. CU971 | reverse complement strand
CAATCTAAAGGGATTCTTTTCTCTGTTCCTGGCAGCGGTCATGATGGTTAGCCTTTTAGCGGTCAACGCCCACGCCGCCAATACCAACAAGATCACCGACTACGGGGACGCCTACGGCCATTGGGCCTATGAAGCCCTGACCTGGGCGGTGGACAACGGCGTACTGGTGGGCACATCCGGGGAGAAGCTGAACCCGGACGGCTATCTCACCCGCGCACAGATGGCCGCTATGATAGACCGGCTTTTCGGCACCTACAAAAGCGCCGACATCTCCCGGTACACGGACGTTCCCCGTGGCATATGGCACCATGACTACATCGCCCAGGCGGTCCACATGGGGACCTTCGCCGGGTATTCCAGCAGCCGCATGGGACCGGATGAAAATATCACTCGCGAACAGGCCATGGTGGTGCTGGCCCGGACAGTCTGCCTCCCCGCCGCCAGCCAGTCCGAGCTGGCCCGGTTCTCGGACCGGGGCCAAGTGGGCGCGTGGGCGGCGGACAGTGTTGCCGCCATGGCAGAGCGGGGCTATGTCAACGGCTACCGTGACGGGCTGCTGAGCCCCAAGGGCAAGATCACCCGTGCAGAGATGGCACAGATCATGTGCAACATCTTCCAGAGCGTCCATGATTCCGGCGAGATCGCCGGGACCTACCGGGATGCGGTTCTGGTGCGGGGCGCTGTGAACATCAAGGACGCTGTGTTTGAAAGTGACCTGATCCTCGCCAACGGCTTGGGGGAGAAAGCCCTGGGCCTCAACAACATCACCGTCAAGGGGCGGCTGGTGGTGTGGGGCGGCTCCGCCGTCAACATCAGCGGCAAATCCACCGTGGCGAGTGTGGTAACGCCCCGGAATGACGGCCCGGTGCAGGTGGTCTTTGACGCCGCCGCTGCGGAGCTGTCCGAAAAGGACTGCGCCATCGTCTACCCCAGCGGCATGGACAAAGGCAACAAGGTCCTGTTCACCGACAAGGCAGATAAGCCCACCATCGCCTTTGATCTCCCGGCGTATCGGTATGTGGGGGATTCCATCACTGTGAAAACTACCCTCACCGGCGTGGATGCCGTCACATGGGAGCTGACCCGTGACGGGAAATCTGTTGCCATACCGGAGGGCTTCACCAAAGACGGCGGTATCTGCTACTTCATGGAGGCTGGGCGGTATGTGCTGCGCGGCACCGTGGAGAACAGCGGCGGCAAAGCCTTCTGCGAGAAAACTGTGGAGGTCCTGCCTGTCGGGGACATTGCCTTTTCCCTGCCGGAGTATGGCTACACCGACCGGGCGGAGGATGTGAAGCTGCTGCTGAAAAATGATCTGGACGGCTCCGTGGTCTGGACGCTGACAAAGGACGGCGCGAACCAGCCCCTCGCCAGCTTCACCAAGGACGGCGGCACTCTGGCCCTGACCGAGACAGGCAAATATATCCTGACGGCTACCCTCACGGACGCTGCCGGGAAGCAGTACACCGCCAGCCAGTCCATCACCATCCTGCCGGTGATCGTCCCCACCGTGGCCGCCAGCGTGGACAAGGTGCATGAGGACGATACGGTAGAGATTGGTCTGACAGTGGAGGGCGGAAAGCCCGATTCCGTCCGCTGGACACTGACCTGTGACGGCAAGGAGGCTGCTGTGTCTCTCTCCAATCAGGGCGGAACACTCACCTTCGAGACTGCCGGGGACTATGTTCTCACCGCTATCGCTAAAGACACCCAGGGCCGGGAATTTTCTTCCGAGCCTGTGGCAATCACGGTGATTCCGAATCTGCCCCTGTCCCTGACCGCAAACACCGATAAACTCCATGAGGATGAAGCGGCGGCAATCAGCCTGACCGTGGAGCATGGCGCACCCTCGACTGTTGCATGGGCCTTGACCCGTGACGGCGAGGGTGTTCCCGTTTCTTTGGAGGATAACGGCGGTACGCTCACCTTTGACGGGGCCGGGGCATACGTCCTCACCGCCACCATCACGGATGAGCTGGGGAGNGAATACACCGCCACCCTGCCGTTGGAGGTCTGGCCGGTGATTGTCCTGACCCTGGACGCGCCGGAGACAGCCCACATAGACCAGACCGCCGCCGTCAGCCTCTCCGGGACTGACCTGGATGTAGTGTGGGAAGTTGCTTCCGAAGATGGGGCGGCTATCGACAATGCTCTGACCAACAGCGGCGGCGAGATCACCTTCCCCGCTGCCGGTAACTACACCGTGTCTGCCAGCGTGACGGACTACCTGGGCCGGACGTTCATCGCCAGCGCCGCCATCAGCGTATGGGACACTATGGGTCTTTCTTTCAAGCTCCCGGAGTTCTCTCACCCGGATGAGACGGTGAAGGTGAAAATGACCTCCGAGAATGTGGGAGACAGCAAAATTGCGTGGTCCCTGTCCGTGGACGGTCAGTCCGTTTCCCTCTCTGCTGGTATCAACGGAACCCTCGACAACGCTGGGGGAAATGTGAAATTCATTCAGACTGGCACCAACATCCTGACCGCCTCCGTGACGGACGGCCTTGGCCGTGCGTTCACCTATGAACAGACGATTAAAGTCTATCCCGTCCTCTCCTTGGGCCTGTCGGCGGATGCCGCCGCCCATACAGACGAACCAATCAGCATCAGTCTGAACAAAGACACGGGTTTGCCCGTGGCCTGGAGCGTCACCCCCTCTAATGACCCCAGCACTCCCACCGCTTACTCCGGCGAATTGTCCGAGAACGGCGGCACCATCCAGATCACCAGCGCCGGGGCCTATGACATTTCCGCCAGCGTGACGGACCCCACCGGGCGGGTATTCGCCGCTCCCGCCGTCACGGTCATGGTCTACCCCGTGGCGGGCCTGGACTTCACCCTCCCTGCCGCTGCGTGGACGGACAGCAGCACTCCCGTGGACCTCCTGACCAGCGATTTGCAGGGGCAGGACGTAACCTGGACGCTGACGAAGGACGGTGCGGCGGTTTCCCTGACGGACAATATGCTGGGTGATCTCGGCAACCTGGGCGGCAAGGCCCGATTCCCCGCAGTTGGGACCTACACCCTGACCGCCTCCGCTGTGGACGCGCTGGGCCGGTCGTATTCCTGTGAGCAGACTATCCGCATTTATCCTGTTGTCGGCCTGACAATTTCCCTCAGCGATATGAGCCACACCGATACTGCGGAGGATGTGCGGCTGACCACCGAGAACCTGGGCAGCAACGAAGTGGTCTGGACAGTCCTGCGGGATGGCAAAGAGATCATGCCGCCCTTTGACCTGACCGCCAAGGGCGGACACGGCTTCTTCCCCGAAGCGGGCCGTTACACCTTCACCGCCAGCGTGACGGATGAGCTGGGCCGTGTGACTACCGCCAGCGATTCTATCCAGATTTACCCCGTGGGCGTGTCTGGCTTCTATCTGCCGAAAATGTTCCACACGGATTCTCTGGTCACGCTGGTGACTGGCTTTGAGGAATTGGGCGAAAATCCCCTGCGCTGGTCCCTGACCCGGAACGGCGAGAATGTCCCTGTCTCCGACTATGTGACCGGGGAACTGACGGCTGACGGCGGGAAAATCCAGTTCAAGCAGGCGGGCGAGTACAAGCTGAAAGCCAGCTTCAAGGACGCCGGGGGCCGTTCCTACTCCTATGAACAGTCCTTCACCGTCTATCCCATTCCCGTGATCGCCTGGACCATGCCCAGCTACGCCCACACGGACAGTACCTTTACCGTGGCCGTGGAATCCAAGAATGTGATTGCGGATGCCTCCGTCCAGTGGCACATCGACGACACCTACGGCCTCCGTCAGAATTGGGGGACCTACGTTGCTGGAACCCTGGGCGCTTTTCCCGGCGATATCCGTATCAAACACGCGGGCGTGTTCACCCTCACCTGCGAGATCACCGACCTCACCGGGCGGGTGTTCTCCTTTGACGGCCCCAGCATTGAGGTCCTGGCCGACCAGGAGTTGCAGGTGGACATTATCGAGAAACAAGTCTACACCGGCGAGACGGTGCAGGTGCGGACCCTGGGCAATAACATTGAGCTGCCTGTGGAGTGGTCTTTGGAGAAGGACGGCAAACCTGCCGACATTTCCACCTACGTCACCGGGGACCTCAACAACCTGGGCGGGGCGATTCAGTTCACCCAGGGCGGAGAGTTCCGGCTGATCGGCACTCTGCGGGACGGCCTGGGCCGGACCTTCACTGCCAGCGACACCATTACTGTCCTGCCCGTTGGCTCCCTGCAATTCTCCATGGCGGATATGGAGTATGTGGGCAACCGGGTTCCCGTGGTCATGGATAAGCTCTTTAACCCGGACGGGGCCACCATCACATGGTCCGCGCAGAAGGACGGAGCGGCCTGTATCATTGATCTCTCCACCCTGGACAATGGCGGCGGCACTGTGATCTTCCCGGAACCCGGCGAGTACACCTTGACCGCCACCCTCCGGGACTTAGGCGGCAAGACCGCCACCGCCAGCCAGTCCATCACTATCATTTTCAAGGCCGCACTGACCGTCACCGCGCCTGATTCCATTCATATCGGCACCAAGTTCCCCGTGGGCATCAGCGGAGCGGGCAGTCTGGATGTGAGCTGGGGTGTGAAGCTGGGGGGCAGACCTGTCACCCTGGACAGCAACACCGGCTTCCTCTCCAATGACGGCGGCAATCTGGCCCTCTACGCCGAAGGAACCTATACCATCACCGCCACTGTGCGGGATGACGCGGGAAACCTGACCAGCGGTTTTGTCCATATTATCGTGACCAATACCGCTCCGGTCATTGAGCGCTTTACTGCCAACGCCACCCGGAACATGAAGGATGGCCGCTTCTACGCAGACCTCAACGCCGTGGCCTCCGACCCGGACGGGGATGCTGTGCATCTGGAATGGAGCAGCGAGTATCAGCAGGACGGCTATTATGAAGTTGGCACACACACCATCCGCGTCCGAGCGGTGGATGAATGGGGCGCGGTTTCCGCCTGGGAGAGCCGGACAATTGAGTTTATCAACAACGCTCCGGTTATTACCAGCTTCACCGCCAGCGTAACCCGGCAGACCAGCGGCAATACCTTCCGCGCCAATGTTTCCGCCACCGCCAGCGACCCAGACGGCGATACGGTCCGGCTGGAATGGGGCGGAGATTACAATTCCTCCGGCTGGTATTCCCGGAACGGTTCCCATACCATCCGTGTCCGGGCGGTGGATTCCTACGGTGCGGCTTCCCCCTGGCAGGAAAAAACCATCGAATTTGTCAATCAGGCCCCCAGCAAGCCCGTGATCTCCCGGAACCCCGCCAACGGTGTGGTGCGGCCCAGCCAAGCGGTGACGATCACCGCCCGCTCTACCGACCCGGAGGGCGACGCCATTACTTACGAATGGGAGGGCAGGGACAAGGAAACCACCACCTACGGTTACGGCAAACATCTGGTAAAATGCCGCGCGGTGGATGCTTTCGGTGCGGCCTCTCCTTGGTCCGCTATTATGTTCTTTGTTGCCGACAACGCGGGCGGCGGCATGACCCTGAACTCCGCCAACTCCTTCATCGAGGAAACCGGCGTCAGCTTCCAGGACGATGGGGAGACAATCTATGGCTACATCACCGAGTACACCTTTGATGTACCGCCCGTCAGCGGCCATAGCGGCAGCGACTATGGCAAAATTGAAGCCTATAACATTCGTACCCGCCGATGGGACCAGATCGCCTACAAGGAAACCATCAACGGCGTGACCCTCTCCGGCAAGCTGCCCACGGGGACCTATACACAGATGCGTTTCTATTACTACACCAACCACGACTGTATGTATAACAAGAGCAACATTACCTATTCCATCGTATTTGACTTTTAAGAAAAGGAGATTTGCCTATGCGAAAAATAAAAACCACCCGTTTCCTGGGCTGGCTGCTGGCCCTCTGCATGACCGTGGCCCTGCTGCCCATCCAGGCGTTCGCCTCCTCCATGGACGACGACCCCACCACATGGATTGCGCCTGATTCACAATATACCGCCCCAGGCAAGTACCCGGTCTATATCCTCTTGGATTATACAAACGATGATGTCTGCCTTGGCGCGGCCCACACATGCAAAACCGGCTCAACGGTTTCCACCGATCTCAAAAAGGCCACCGCAACCTCGGACGGCTATGTCAAATATACCTGCGATAACTGTGGAAGTTGGGCGAGGAATGAGATTCCGAAGCTGACTCTCAGCGCCTTTACGCTGGACCCCGCCTATGTATCCGTCACCACCACCGGCGTGGAGTACAGCGGGAACGCCTACACCGTGGTTTACAACGTGGCTCCGGCCTTCCGCCGCTATGTGGGCGATTCGCTGGAAAACCGCGTTTCCGTTACCGCTCCCGGCTCCTACAGTATCATTGTCAGTGTGGACAGCGGCATCTATGACCATGTTGAACTGCAAATGCCGGAGCGGCTGCTGGTGCTGCCCAAGGCCGTTCCCTGGACCGCCAGCTTTAACGACAAAATCTACGACGGAAACAGCCTTCTGGACGGGAAAACCGTCACCTATCGGGACGTGAATGGTGTTTCTATTCCCGCCGCCCTCTCCGCCTGTCAGGCAAAGGTGGAGAATGGGGAGCTGACGGTGGACGCTTCCGCCCNCGTCTCCCGGCCTGTGGCCGCTGGTATCTATGCCATTGGCGCAACCATCACGAACGATAATTACATCTGGCAGACCGGGCAAGGTAAAGCCAACACGGTCTATTCCCTGGTCTGGATTTTACCAGCCACTAATCGGATTTATGTGGGCGATACCATCCAAGCGGTAAATTTGACTACCGGCAACAGCACCTACACCTCTCCTTATACCTGGACCATTGACCCCAGCTATGCCGGGTTCAATTCCAGTAGGCCGGGGACAACGGAAGTTCAAGCGGCGGTGAAAAAGGGCGGTGTCTCCTGTGGACGTGTGACCATCCCTGTGACCGTTATTTCCAGGCCCATTCTCAGCATTGAGGAAGTGGTGCGGACGGCCCCCATGGGGACGGCATTTAATAAGCTGGGCCTGCCCGCTTCCGTCTCCGTTGTGGCCGAGGGCGGCACCGGCAACGCCCAGACCGTCACTGGCGTTCCCGTCACCTGGAGCAGCAGCCACTATGACCCCTATGTCCTGACCCAGACCGTCCAGGGAACGCTGAATCTCTCCGGGTTTCCTCAACTTTCCAGCGACAACATCCCCGCTGTCACCGCCACGGTCAATCTGACCTATGGCTCGGTGGAGGCCCCCACCGTCAATGACTACGCCAAGACCTATGATGGGCAGTCCACCGATCTGCCCATGCCCNGACTGCCGGAGGGCATCCAATCCGTTGCTGTGGCCTACAAGGGGACCGCCAACAGCGGACGGCCTTACAGCAGCGCCACCGCCCCGGTGAACGCGGGCAGCTACACCGCCGCCGTCGCCTTTGTCATGGAGCAGGGCTATCCCCAGCTCTCCGGCGTGACAGCGCAGTATGTGATTGAAAAGGCAGAGCAGACCTGCCCCGCCCCCACGCTGGCGGCGGCAGCTACCAACTCCCTGACGCTGAACACGGTAGAGAACGCCGAGTACAGCGTGGACGGGAAGATGTGGCAGGACAGTCCTGTGTTCAAAAACCTGGACGCTGGCACGATCTATACCCTCTATCAGCGACTCAAGNNCACCGAGGACGGCAACTATGAGGTTTCTCCCGCCGCCTCCGCTCAGTTCTCTACCGAGTACACCACCGTGGACCCTGGCGATCTGTCCGATGTGCTTCAGCCGCAGACCCGCCCATATACCGGCAGTCCTGTGGCCTATCAGGTCCCGTCCATTTCTCACGTCACCAAGTNCACCGTGACCTACTCCGTGGACGGCCAGACCACTACCGCCGCCCCCACCAACGCGGGGACCTACCCCGTGACCGTCAGCTTTACCATGCAGACGGGTACGGCACAGTTGGAGCCTGTCACTTCCACGCTGACCATCACAAAGGTGGAGCAGAGCGCCCCCTCCGCTCCCCGCGCCAGCAATACCGCCACCAACTCCATCACCGTCACCGACATTCCGGGGGCGGTGTTTTCCATTGACGGCGGAAAAACGTGGCAGGTCAGCACCATCTTTGAGGGACTGACTCCAGACACGGCCTATACCATTCAGGCCAAGTACCCTGCTGATCGTAACCATGAGGAAAGCCCTACATCCTCCGCCATCATTCGCACCACCCGGCAGGATACCTCCGCNGGTACGGTCCAGTCCGCCGTCTACACCTATGACGGGACGCCGAAGTCCCTGACGGTGGATGTTCCCACGGGATGTACGCAGGTAGTCCAGACATTCACTGGAACCAATGGGACCTCCTACGGCCCCACCACCGAGCTGCCGACGAACCCTGGCGTTTACAATGTGAAGGTCAGCTACACCATGCAGAGTGGATACGAGGAATTACAGCCGCAGTACGCCACCCTGACCATCAACAAGGCCACCCCCGCCACACCCCTGGCCCCGGTGGTCACTGGCGTTACCGATTCCTCCATCACCATTGAAGTGGTGGACGGTATGGCCTACTCCATTGACGGCGGTGTGACGTGGCAAACCACGGACACCTTCACCGGCCTGAACCGGGACACCGCCTATGAGATCAAGGTCAAGGCGGTGGAGACCGCCTGTTACAAGGAATTAGAGGGCCCCTCCACCATGCAGGCCACCGAGAAAACCGTTGTCACCTTTGAGCGGTTTGCCGATCAGACGGTGGAGTACACCGGACACGCGCAGACCTATACCCTCCCCAAGTCCAACCCCGGCATCGCCTCCATGACCATCGTCGGCTATGACGGCATTGCCACCCCGCCCGTTACCGTGGGCGATTATGTGGTCAACATCGACTTTGTGGCGGCGGAGGGCTATAAACTGCCCGAAGCCCTGCCCGCACCGGTGCTGCATATCACCCGTGCCTCCGGCGAGGCCGGGACTGTTCGGCCCGTGCTGAAGGATGAGACTGTCACCTACACCGGCGCGCCCCAGCGTTACCACGGGGCGGACGGCATTGAGGGCATGGCCTCCGTTGCCCTGACCTACACCGGCGCGGACGGCGTGGAGAGTACCACCGCTCCCACCAACGCCGGAACCTATGCCGTAACAGCTATTTTCTCCCCGGACGCCAACCACACCCTGGCTCCCGGTGACTACACCGCCACCCTGACCATCCGCAAGGCGGGGCAGGATACCCCCATGGCTACGCTGGAGAGCAGTTCTTCCCACTCACTGACCGTCTCCGCTATCCCTGGTGCGGAGTACAGCATTGATGGCGGGACCACTTGGCAGAGCGGCAACACCTTCAGCGGGCTGGAAGCGGATAAGGATTACACGATTCTGGTCCGCATGGCCGAGGACGAAAATCACACCGCCTCCGGTGTCCGCCCTGTCTCCGGCAGGACCACCGACAAGCCTTTGGACATTCTGGACACGGATATGCCCGCTTACAGTACCGTCTACAACAGCAACCGTCAGCCCTACCCCTATACCAATCTTCTGACGGAGATGGAGGGTGTAAAGTCTGTCAGCGTCATGTATGTCGGCACCCTGGCCAGCGGCAAGCCCTATGAGACTTCCGAGGCCCCCGTGGACGCTGGTACTTNCAAGGTTCGNTTCTACTTGGTTGCCGAGGACGGCTACGATCTGACCGCCGAGCAGGTCTACGCGGATATGACCANCTCCAAGGCTCCGCAGACCATGACTACCGCCCCCACCATCGCCCGCCGCACAACGACCACCATTGCGCTGAACCCCGTTCCCGGCGCGGAGTACAGCATGGACGGCGGCGAGACTTGGCAGGACAGCCCCAAGTTTACCGGCCTGACCCCGGATACCGTTTACACCTTCACCCAGCGGATGAAGGAGACGGACAATCTCACCGTCTCTGAAAGCCAGAGCGTGGAGGGCCGGACCGTGGCCGACACGGGGCTGGACTATGAGATCGACTACCGGAAGGAGATCGTCACCTTCGACCCCGATGTGGTGGAGGCCGGGAAGGACTACACCCTGACCGATAGTCTGCCCAACGGCGGCGAAATCATCCCCGGCACGACCATCTATGTCCGTCTGGTGGATGATGGCACTGGAAGTCCCGGCCCCGTGGTCATGGAGGTTTTACCGGAGCGCCCCGCCGCCCCGGATGTGAAGGTGAATCCCTTCGACCTCACCATGAACACCACCGAGGATATGGAGTATTCCGACGATGGCGGCAAAACCTGGAAGCCTTGCGGGGACAGCCAGAATGTGGAGGACCGGCAGGGCGAGACGCTGCTGGTGCGGATCGCCGCTACGGACGATTCCTTTAAGAGCGAGGCCACAACCGTGACCGTCCCCGTCCGGGGCGAGGCTCCCGCGCTGACCGTTGACAACGCCACGGAGCGCATGGACAGCACCGCCGCTATGGAGTATTCCAAGGACGGCGGTAAGACCTGGATTCCCTGCCTGGACAACATGGACCTCTCCGAGCTGACCAACGCCACGTTGCTGGTGCGCTATGCCTGTGACGGCACCAAGCACGCCAGCAACAGCGCCACCCTGACCGTCCCCAGCCGGAACGCCGCCCCCACCGCCGACATTGACCGTGTGGCAGAGCTGCTGACCGTCTCCGGCACCGCGCCGGAGTATCGGACGGAAAATGGCTGGGCTGCTGTGCCTGTTGATGGGCTGGATGCGTCCAGCTTCTACGGCAAGGAGCTGGCAGTCCGGGAGAGGTACGATGCCGAACATTTTGCCAGCCTGCCCGTGCTGGTGAAGGTCCCCAACAAGGGTGCGAAGCCCGACCTCACTATTGACCGGGATAAGCAGACGGTAAATACTACCACCAGTATGGAGTATTCCACGGACGGTGGCAAAACCTGGACCAAGTGTGACCCGGATATGGATGTGTCCAACCTGACGGGCCAGACCATTCTCGTCCGGGAAGCGGCGACCGAGGACCAGTTTGCCAGCGATATTACGGAAGTCCATATCCCCAGCCGGACGGAGAATCCCACCGTTACCCTGGACACGATCACCGAGACGGTGGACACCACCGAGGATATGGACTACTCCACCGATGGCGGTTTGACCTGGAACCCCTGCACCAAGCCCCTGGACGTTTCCGGCCTGACCGGGCAGACCATCATTATCCGCAACCATGGCAATGAGGATTCTTTCCCCAGCAGCGGTTTGAGCATTACCATTCCCGTTCGCCGGGAAGCCCCCAAGGTGGAGGTGGACAGCAGAGCGCAGACCGTCAGCTCCGACAAGGGTACGGAGTTCTCCATGGACGGCGGCAAGACCTGGACCGCCCTCTCCAAGCTCTTGAACACAGCCGATTACCTGGGCAAGACGGTTCTGTTCCGCTATCCCGCCACCAAGGAGGACTTTGCCAGCCGGACCGTTACCGTGGTGATCTCCAAGAACCCCGGCGCTCCCATTCTGGTCTTTGACCCTAAAAATGAGACGCTGAACACCACCCCGGATATGGAGTACAGCACGGACGGCGGCAAGACTTGGAAGCCCTGCCCGAACCCTCTGGACGTATCCGATCTGGCTGGGAAGGATGTTCTCATTCGTTACCCCGGCAAGGGTGACGGCCTGCCCGGTGAGACGGTCACGGTGAAGATTCCCGACCGCCGCAAGGCTCCCAGCGTGGGCCATACCGATGAAACCCGGCAGGGGCGGAATGACGGCGCTCTCACCAAGACGGATAAGACCATGGAATACCGGCTCCTGCCTGACGGCAAGTGGACCGCTATCACCGGAGAAACCGTGAGGGGACTGGCTCCCGGCACATACGAGGTGCGCTATGCGGCCACCGCCTCTGAAATGGCCTCCCANGTCCAGCAGGTCACGATTNCNAAGGGCGGCNGNACGGGCGGCATTGGTGATCTGACAACTCCCGGCTCCAAGCTCTCCCTGCTGAACCGGAAGGACCACATCGCCTATATCGCCGGACGGACCACCACCNAGGCCGCGCCCAACGCCGATATTACCCGNGCCGAGGTTNCCGCTATCCTCTACCGGCTCCTGACCCCGGAGGCCAAAGCCGCCTACGGTACGAATATCAACCGCTTCAAGGATGTGCCCGCTGGGGCGTGGTGCGGCACCGCCGTCTCCACCCTCTGCAACATGGGCGTGATTAACGGCTACCGGGACGGCACATTTGGCCCCCGGCGCAATATCACCCGTGCGGAGCTGGCGACCATCCTCTCCCGGTTCTGCGATACCAGCGGCAGTAATACCGTTCTGGACCGCTTCACCGACATTTCCCATAGCTGGGCGCGGAAGTACATCNATCTGGCGNCGGAGGCCGGTCTGGTCTACGGCTATAAGGACGGCACCTTCCGGCCCGACCAGAACATCACCCGCGCGGAGACAATCGTGATGGTCAACCGTATCCTGGGCCGCAGCGCCAGCGCCGACACNGTGGTGAAGGGCTACAAGACCTTCTCCGACGTGCCCACNGGCGCATGGTACTATTGGGANATTGTAGAAGCGTCCAATGGACATAGCTTCAGCATGAATGGCTCCACGGAGAAGTGGACCGCCCTGGGATAATCCCATAACACTTTCAGCCCCGGAAGGACTTGCTCCTTCCGGGGCTTGTTTTACGTTTAAGGAGGTATATTTTACGAAAACAGGAGAAAACGGTAACAATTTATGTTCAATCTCGCTTTCTGGCGGCAAGGATTCGACAGCCATGCTCCTGCTGATGATCGAGAAGGAAATGCCCATTGACTGCGTTCTCTATGCGGATACCACCATGGAATTTCCCGAAATGGAGGCACATATCGCCAAACTGGACGAACATCTCTACCGGGAGCGTGGTATCCATATCACGACCCTGAGCCATCCCCACGGCTTTGAGTGGCTGATGCTGGACGTCCCCATGCAGCAGGAACGGGCCATAGCCAGACGGATTGCCAAGGGTCAGCCCCTTACCGGCTACGGCTGGCCCGCAATGCGGATACGCTGGTGTACCGGGCAACTCAAAACCCATCTGATGACCAAAGAGGTCAACCGGCTGAAAAAAGAGAAGAACGCTCTGCACCATATCGGCATTGCTGCTGATGAGGCCCACCGCTGTAAGGACGATCCGCAGAATCGCTATCCCCTGGTAGAGTGGGGGATCACCGAAGCCCAGGCGTTGCAGATTTGCTATAATCGAGGATTTGATTTCGGGGGACTGTATAAGATTTACCGCCGTGCCTCCTGCTGGTGCTGTCCCCTCCAACGCATTGACGAGCTGCGGAAACTGCGTACCCACCACCCGGAGCTGTGGGCGCGGCTGCGGGAGATGGACAACCGGGCACGGGCTATGTATGGCCCTGGTCCCCTGGGACAGTTCAAGAAGGATTGGAGCGTGGAGCGGCTGGAGGAACGCTTTGCCCGTGAGGAAAAGGAGGGCTGCGCCTGATGCACGTTCTCTGCCGTCTAGTGGTTCCGCCTTAGTTCTCATTGCCGTGCCTACATCAAAATTCGATTAGGAAGGAGTTGACTATTATGGAAATGTTTGCGGAGCATGACGCACAGCAAAAGCTGGGGGAAAGATTGGACGAAAGCCTCTTGAATCACGCAAAGGCCCTTTCTACGGCGGACAGACCTCAGATCGTGCAAGTGTATGGACTGCAAGCCTTGGCGGAAATTCACTGCTATCTGAAAACGGTGCATCAGTTTGACCCTGCCGAGGTAGAGGCCCTTCTGCAATTTAATGACCCGCTGGTGGCGGCGAGCCTCTGTTGGGAGGAAAATTCCCATGAGTACAGTTTTCCCATCTGCGATCTGCTGCGGGAGACAGGGGCAAAGGAGCGCCTGCCTCTGGCGGAGCCTGAGCCGCCGAAAAAGCTCTCTGTGCGGGAACAGTTGCGTTCCGCTATGAAGAAGGCCCGCCAACAGCTCGCCCCGGCAGAACGGCCCAGGGGTGATGAGGGGCGCTGATGCAACCAGCCGCCGCTTGTGAGAACGGGGTAATCTCTATTCTAACAATAAGACCAATCACGCTCAAAGTCGCCAACGCCTATGTAGTGCAGTATCATCGGCACAACCAGCTCACAAATGGACATAAGTGGTTTGTGGCCTACTATGACGGCGAAAGACTATGCGGCGTTGCAATAGCTGGACAACCCGTGGCACGGAGACTGGATGATGGATTGACGATTGAAATAAGGCGTGTCTGTACGGATGGGACCCGTAATGCTTGCAGCATTTTATATGGAGCGTGTGCCAGAATTGCACGCGAAATGGGCTATAAGCGGATCATTACATACACGCTTGCTTCAGAACCGGGAACAAGTCTGCGGGCAAGCGGATTTGAAGATCACGGCGAGGCTGACGGGGTGTCCTGGAATATGCCCGGACGCCCACGGGAGATCATGCAGGAAACGGCCCAAGGTCCTGTGCAAAAATACTCGCTGGGAAAGAAAAGGCGGTGGGAAAAACATTTTAGTACAGGAAGGGGGTAAATCATCATGCAGGACGAAGTGCGGGACAAATCCGTAGCACTGGCAATCAAGGTGAGCAAGACCGGCGGCAGACTGACCTCCGATTTGCTCAAATGGGCCATGCGGAAGTACATGGCGCAATCCCAAAATCCGAAAATCCATCACGGCAAGCAGACTGTAAAGCAGCTTGTCGGGCAGGGAACGGGCGTGAAAAGTATTGATATTACGGAGAAAAATATCAAATCCTTTGAACGTGTGGCAAAAAAATATGGCATTGATTTTGCGCTGAAAAAGAACCCGGGGAAAGGCGAATACTACGTCTTTTTCAAAGCGCGGGATGATGATGCCATGCAAGCCGCCTTTGCCGAGTACGCCGCCAAGACTGTCCAGCGCAAGGCCCCGGAGAAGCCCTCTGTGCTGCAACAGCTCTCCCATTTCAAGGAGACGGTCAAGAACATGGCGCGGGATACGGCCAAGAACAGGGACAAAGGGGGCCATGAGCTGTGAAATTTGACTTGAAAAAGTTTCTCATCCTCAATTTCCCCTATGTGTTCATCTTCTGGTTTTTCAACCGTGTGGGCGAGGGCTACCGGCTGGCGGCTGGCGCGGATGTGGTGGCAAAGAGCATGGGGGCAATTTCCAGCCTGGGGGAGATCATTTCCCACAACCCTCTCCCCAGCTTCCACCTCCAGGACCTCCTTGTGGGGTTGATCGGCGCAGCCTGTGTCCGGGCGGCGGTCTATATCAAGGCCAAGAACACCAAGAAGTACCGCCACGGAGTAGAATATGGCTCCGCACGATGGGGCACGGCGGAGGACATTAAGCCCTTCATTGCCCCTAAGTTTGACCAGAATATCCTCCTGACGCAGACCGAGCGCGTCATGGTAGGCCGCAACAAGATTCCCAAGTACAACATCAATAAAAATGTGCTGGTGATCGGCGGCTCCGGCTCCGGCAAGACCCGTTTCCATATTAAGCCCAACCTCATGCAGATGAACGCTTCGTATATTGTTACTGACCCGAAAGGTACAGTGGTCAAGGAATGTGGCAAAATGCTCCAACAAGGCGGATATGTTATAAAAATCCTCAATACTATTAACTTCAAGCAGTCTATGAGGTACAATCCGTTCAAATACATCTACTGCGAGAACGACATTCTGAAGCTGGTCAACTGCATTATGGAGAACACCAAGGGCGAGGACAGCAAGGGCGGCGAAGATTTTTGGGCCAAAGCCGAAGCCTTGTACTATCAGGCGTTGATCGCCTATATCTGGTATGAGGCCCCGGAGGAAGAAAAAAACATGACCACGCTGCTGGAAATGTTAAACGCCTCGGAAGTGCGGGAAGATGACGAAAACTTCAAAAATGCCGTGGATTTGATGTTTGAACAGTTGGAAAGCCGGGACCCGGATCACTTCGCCGTCCGGCAGTACAAGAAGTACAAAATGGCAGCGGGCAAAACAGCGAAGTCGATCCTGATTTCCTGTGGCGCACGAATGGCCCCCTTTGATATTAAGGAGGTCCGCCAGCTTATGGAGGGTGACGACCTGGAGCTGGACAAGATCGGGGACCGGAAAACGGCGCTGTTCTGTATCGTCTCCGATACGGATATGACCTTCAATTTCATCTCGGCCATGGTCTACACACAGATGTTCAACGTCCTGTGCGACAAGGCTTTAGAGAACGGCGGCGCGTTGAAAACCCACGTCACCTGTCTGCTGGACGAGTTCGCCAACCAGAAGATTCCAAACTTCCAACATCTTATCAGCGTGATTCGCTCCCGCGAAATTTCCGCCCATATCGTGGTCCAGACGCAGAGCCAGCTCAAGGCCGTTTATAAGGACCACGCGGAGACGATTATCGGCAACTGTTCCTGTGTGTTGTTCCTCGGAGGCAAGGAAAGAAGCACCTTAAAGGAGATTTCCGAAACTTTAGGGAAGGAAACCATTGATCTATATAACACCTCTGACACCAGAGGGAGCCAGCGGAGCATGGGTGTAAACTACCAAAAATTAGGGAAGGAACTCATGACAACCGACGAACTGGCGGTAATGGACAACAGCAAGTGCATTTTGCAGGTGCAGGGCGTAAGACCGTTCTTCTCTGAAAAATATGATATTACCAAGCACCCGCAATACAAATACTTGCTGGATTCCAGCAAGAAGAACTACTTTGATATTGCAAAATATCTGAGCCACAGGCTGACCGTTCGGCCTGATGATGTTTTCGAGTGCTGTGAGCTGGAGGCCCCGGCTGCGCCGGAGAAACCTGCTCACGGCTGATTCTATATCCGCATAGCGCGGAACCAATCCCTGACCGTCTGGCCGGACAGGCTGCTTTTGATAGCTGTTACTCAAAAGCCACGTTCCCGGCCCGGTAGAGTCGCTGACTGACACCATCAGTCAGCGCAGCTTGTCGAAAAAGTCTGCCTACCGGCAGACTTTTTCATGTAAAGATGATAAAATAGGGAGTAAGGGGTGAGGAA
>NZ_CAJMXG010000042.1:0-17127 GCF_905219725.1 Oscillibacter sp. CU971 | reverse complement strand
ACCCTCCCCCTGCCGGGACGCCCAGCGCCACCGGAGAGGAGAACGCCCAGCGGGCCGTGGCGGAGGAGCGCCAGCGGATCGGTGACATTCTGGCCCTGTGCCGCCAGACCGGAATGGACCCGGCGGAGTATATCCGCAGCGGGGCCACCATGGACGCCGTGCGGGCCGCCGCTGTGGACCACATGATCCAGCATGGCGCCCCGGTGGTAGTGGGTGCCAGGGACAGCGGAATGGACAATTTCCGGGACGCGGCCAGAGACGCCATGCTGATCCAGGCGGGCGTGGAACTGGACAAGCCCGCCCAGGGCGCGGAGGATATGCGGGGTATGTCCATGCGGGATATGCTGATCGAGTGCATGGCCCGCAGCGGTGAGGGAACCGTAACGGAACTTTTGCGCCGGTCCCGTGCTGACCTGTGGGACACGGCGGTAAAGCAGTTCTTTAGTTCCACGGCGGACTTCCCCGCCATCATGGACAACGCCATCAAAAAGGCCATTGTCCAGCAGTATGACCTTGTGCCGGCCACCTTTGAGGAATGGACCAGCAAGGGGACCCTGCCGGACTTCAAGGCCAGCAAGGATCATGAGTATGTCATGGGCGGCGGCAACTTCCAGAAAGTGACCGAGGGCGGGGAGATCAAGGCCAGCACCCTGGAAACGGACCTGCTGCCCACCCGCAAGCTGGACACCTACGCCACCCAGTTCAGTATGACCCGCGAGGCGTTCATCAATGACGACATTGGTTTCCTGGCCAATATGCCGAAACAGTACACCCGTAAGGCCAAGCAGAAGATCAACCGCCAGGTATATGAGCGGATCTATAAGAACCCCGCAATTTTCGACGNCGCCCCACTGTTCGACGAGGCCCACAAGAACCTGATCGCCACGGGCAGCGCCCCCAGTATTGCGGTGCTGATGAAAATGATTNAAATGATGGGACTGCAGACGGACCAGTTTGGCGAAAGCATTATGGTGGAGCCTGCCACCATCATTGTGCCTGTGGGCTACGGCATGAAAGTGGAGCAGATCCTGGGCACGGCGCAGATCGACGTGGAGGGGATCGGCAGCCACACCGTAAACGTGCTGAATACCAAGTACAGGAACAAGATCAAAGTGGTACAGGAGGCCGTCCTGAATATCCTGTCCGCTGGTGCCGCCTGCCCCTGGTTTATGGCGGCAGATCCCAGGCTGGTGAAGTCCGTACAGGTGGACTATCTGAACGGAACCACCGCCCCCAGTTTCCGGCGGTCCGAAAAGGCCGGCTATTTGGGCTATCTGTGGGACATTTGGCTGGACTGGGGGATCAATGACGCGGATTTCCGGGGGATCCTGCGTAACAACGGTGTGCCCATGGGGCAGTAAGGAGGAACAGAACATGAAAGCGACCTATTACCAGAGAGGCGAAACCCTGGACTATTTCCCCACCGAGAACGTGGAAAACGGCGCGGTGGTGAGCCTGGGCACCAGGATCGGGGTAGCCGCCGCGCCTATCAGCGCCGGAGAACAGGGNGCCGTCCNTGTTGNGGGCGTGTTCGCCATGGCCAANGCCAACACCGAGGAGATCAAGCAGNNGGCCGCCGTCTACTATGACGCGGCGGCGGAGGCCATCNCCACCACGGCGGACGGGAACACCCCCGCCGGCTATGCGGCGGCGGACGCCGCCACCACCGCCACCAGTGTGCTGGTCAAGCTGCTGGGCTGATCGGAGGGCTGGAGCATGAAAAAACTGATTGCCCAGCGCCCGATTCGGTACATGGGCCGGACCTATGAACGCGGGGAGGCCATCCCCGCCCAGGATCCCAAAATGGTGGCGGCCTGGTTGAAAGCCAACAGCGCGGCGTGGACGGGCACGGACGTGGAGGACGCGGCCCGCGCCGCCATCCGGGAGGCCGNCCGGCGCTCCAGGGTGAACGACCAGGCGGCGGAGGCCATCCGGGCCATGGGCGTGACCGTCGAGGACACCGCCGGGGAGTTTGTGGGCGCCTCCAGNATGNAGGAACAGATCCGCGCCCTGTTCGCCCCTGGGGGCCTCCAGAACGGCGGCGGCACCGGGGAGGGGCAGGACCACGGCGACGGTGGAAACGTCGCCCAGGGTGGCCAGAACGCGCCGGGAGAGGGTGAAAACGGCCAGGGCGGCGGAACGTNCNCCATGCTGACCGGGCACCTNGACGCGGCGGACCTGGAGAAGTGGAAAAAGGCGGACCTGGAGAAACTGGCGGAGGACATGGGCGTGGATATTTCCAGGGCCAAGAACAACGCCGAGCGGGCCGCCATCCTGGCGGCGGTGGAGGTCCAGGCCCCTGCCAATGACCCCGAAAACGGCGGGGGTGCCCTGTAATGGGCGCCCCCAGCTTTAAGGAGTGTATCGCGGCGGACGTGCCCAATGTCTTTTTGAACCGTTTGGAGTTTGCGGACACCCACACCGTCNACGGCAAAAAAATGGCGGTGCTGGTGGATGAAAACGAACTGCTGGAGCGGGACAAAGGGAAATTAGGCGTACAGCAGACCGGACTATATAAATCCCGCCGCTTGATCTATGTGGCCCGGTCCGACTTTGGGCCGCGCCCGGCTATCGGGGCAGTCCTGACACTGGACCGCCAGCAATACAGGATTGTGGACTGCAAAGAGGAGGCCGGGATTTTCTCCATTGAATTGGGGGTGCCAAAATCGTGAGCGAACATCAAAATATTTTGCAGATCGACACAGACGTAGAACTGCAAAAAATTATTCGCCAGCTGGACAGCATACCGGATCAATTAAAGGCCCCCAGCGTGTTGGCGTCAGCACTGAACGCAACAGCCAATGAAATGAGGCGGACAATGGGGAAGAAAGCCAAGAAACGATACGCCATCACGGACGACAGGATCCTGAAAGAAAAAAAGCGGGGTGGTATGTTCCTGGAGCGGGCCACAGGGGACACACTGGAGGCGGGTTTGCTTTCCAAGGGGGCCATGGTGGAGGCTATGGCCTATATGACAAGAAGAAACACCGATACAACGGCGGCCATGCTGAAAGTGTTGAACGAAAGCCAGCTGACGGCGCTGGAAGTAGGTGGGCGGAAAGCGTTTGAAACCACGTTTGACAGCGGGCACACCGCCATTGTAAGGAGGCTGGGGGAAAACAGACTGCCAATATATCCGTTGATGTCACCGGCAGTCCCACTCCTGTATGGAAAAAGCTATGAGGAGGCGGAAATGGACTATTACGCTATTCTGCAAAAGCATATCCGGCGGCAGATAGAGCGGACGCTGGAGAGAAAAGCGGCATAAAAAAGCGGCCCCGGAGGGCCGCAAGTGCGGTTTAATTAGTCGCTGTAATTTTGCCGTCCTGCATAGCTGTAATTTGAATGTCAGCTATCCGGCTATCGCCAAGACTATTCACAAGGGCCTCCAAGGTTTCAATATCGGCAGCATTGTCTGTCAGCAAAGAAACAGAATAGCCGGGGCCATCCTCCATAAAGTCAACCGTACAGGAATAAAAACCGCCATATTGATTATCCAGTAGATTTTCAACACCGTCCTGAATTTCATACAGTTCTTCAAAAGAAACGTACTTATAGCCAATAGGAGTATCGTCTGCCCAGGTTTCCGGCATAACGGCACCAACTTTGTCCGAAAAAGTGGCGGTTTTAATGTCAATCATACCGTAATCAATTTGGACGAACCAAGCGCCGGGCGTGACGTGGAGACCGGAGCCATCATCAAGGACAATCCCAACCCAATTTAAGCCGCTACCGTCGCATTTGTTTTGACAAAATTCTGTAAGCTGTTCGCCGGTCACGGTGGCCATGTCGGTTTTTGAAATCTCGATATAGCCCCATTCCCCGATTTTTTCAGTGCCAAAACCATTCATTACATCGGCAATATGTAGTTCCGTCTCCATGAGCGGGTTTACAGCGGTAGGCGCGGGGGTATCAGGCGGCGTGGAGTTGTCCGGGGTGGAGGTATTCGGCGGTTGATCACTATTTCCCTTTTGATCTACGCTATTTCCGCCTAAATAGGAAATAGCGCCAAGGATAAGGACAACCGCCAGAATGATGGGCCACTTTTTCCGTTTGGGTTTTCCGTTTTCGCTCTTTTTCATTTTCGTTTTCCTTTCTTCGCTGGATATACCAGCGATATGCTGATTATTTCCACAAAATGATTATAAGCGGCAAAAAGTCACAAGTCAAGAGGCCGCAGAAAGGATTGGGGATTTTATGACTGAATACAGCAATATTTACCGCAGCGAGGACGGAACTGAGGTGGAGATCAAGATGAAAACCGGGTGCAAGACCGCTGACGATATGCGGAAGTCTTTGGGTTTTATGGCCCAATGTTCCCGCCAATTCTATCTGGAGGCGGCGGAAAAGTTTAAGGGAGGCCCCGGAGCATGACACAAGAATTTTTGCAGGACGCCGTGGTGGCGGACCTGGAACAGCTTTTCCAGGGGGAAACCCTGAAAAATTCCGCAGGTGAGGAGCGGCGGATCCGGGTATACCCCCAGGACCTGCCGATCCGAGCGGGGGCGGACATTGAACCAGACCCGGAACCCGTGGAGGAGGACCTGGAGGCGGAGCAGCCGGAGGACCAGACCACGGTGGAAACCGAGCCGGAGGACGTGCCGGAGCCTTATGTGATCGTCCGGNTGCCTGNCGGGGAACTGCCGNACCAGGACGCCCGCCAGCAGGTGGAGGTCATTCTGGTGGTGTGCGTCTATGACCCGGATCCGGGACGCCAGGGTTTCCGGGACGCGCTCCACATCGTCAACACCATTATGACCCACTACGGAAAAAACGGCATAGTGGGCCGGCGGTATGAGGTGCAATACCCCATAAAGTGGGTGACACAAGAGGAGGACACCCACCCATATTATTTTGCCGGCATGGCGCTGAAACTGGCCGCGCCGGCCATCTTCAAGGAGGTGCCAGAAGCATGAGCAAAGACCCCAAAAAGACCGTCCAGGCCGCTGGCCCGGTGGTCTACTGCGGCCCCACCATCCCCGGCGTGNCCGTACAGTTCACGACCTANANCAACGGGGTGCNCACCGCGCTGGAGGAGGCCACAAAGGAAAACCCGGTCCTGGACGGCCTGGTGGTCCCCCTGGAGCAGCTGCCGGAGGTNCGGCGNNAGTTCCACACCGGGGCCGGGCGCTATTACACCCTGTACCGCAAGGCCCAGGGGAACGGCTAAAGGAGGGAGAACAAAATGGCGTATTTTCACGGCGTATATAACAGCGAGATCGACACCAGCCTGACCGCCCCCATTCAGGGCAGCGNGGGCCTGCAGNTGATTTTCGGCACCGCCCCCATTCACCTGTCCAGGGACCCGGCGGCGGCGGTAAACAAGCCCATGCTGTGCTACTCTTTCGCGGAGTGCCAGCAGAATGTGGGGTATTCCGACAACTTCAAGGACTTTACCCTGTGCCAGAGCATTGACGCCTGTTTCCGTGTGTTCAACGTGGCGCCCATTATCCTGGTGAACGTGCTGGATCCCGGCAAGGCCAGCCACACCACCGTGAACGCGGCGGAGGACTGCCCCGTGGCGGACGGCCAGGTGGTTTATAAAAAGCCCTATGTCCTGCTGGACACCCTGGAGGTCAAGAACGGGGACGCCGCCCTGGTGGCAGACAGTGACTATATTGCCGCCCATGACAATGACGGCAACGTGTTGATCACCATTCTGGCCCAGGCGGCAAAGGAGGCGGCCACGCTGTCCGTGGCGTCCAAGAGCCTGAACCCCGCCGGCGNGACCCGTGCGGACGTGGTGGGCGGAGTGGACGCCATGACGGGCCAGGAAACGGGCATGGAACTGATCCGCCACATCTACCCCAAACTGGGCATGGTGCCGGGCCTGCTGCTGGCCCCCGGCTGGAGCGGGGACGCGGTGGTGGCGGCGGCGCTCCAGGCGAAAACCGAGGCCATCAACGGCGTTTTCGTCTGCAACTGTCTGCTGGATATTCCCACGGACGGGGANAACNGGGCCGCCGTCTACACGGACGCCAAGGTGGCAAAGGAGAAAATGGGGGCCAGTTCCAACCACGCCATGGCCCTGTGGCCCATGGTGGCGGTGGGGGATAAGATTTACCACTATTCCGCCATGTTCGGCGCCCTGACCGCCTACACGGACGCCACCAATGCCGACGTGCCCTATGAAAGCCCGTCCAATAAGGACCTGCGGATCACCGCAACGGTGCTGGCGGACGGCACCGAGGTGGTCCTGGACCAGCAGCAGGCCAACGATATGCTGAACGCCAACGGGATCACCACCGCCATCAATATGAACGGTTTCAAGTCCTGGGGGAACAAGACGGCGGCCTATCCCTCCACCACGGATCCCAAAGATATGTGGTTTGCTGTGCGGCGTTTCTTCGACTGGGACGGAAACAATTTTATCCGCACATATTTCCAGAAAGTGGACAAGCCGGGCAACAAGCGGCTGATCCGGTCCATCGTGGACAGCCAGAACATTGTGGGCAACGGCTATGTGAAACGCGACTACTGCGCCGGCTACCGGCTGGAGTTCCTGGAGAGCGAGAACCCGGCCACAAATCTGCTGAACGGCCACCTGACCGTCCACACGTTCCTGGCGCCCTATATTCCGGCGGAGTACATCGAGAATATCCGGGAGTATGACGTGGACGCCCTGACGGCGGCCCTGACCGCGTAAATGGGAGGTACACATGAAAACTATTCCGACCAAGATCAATAAATACAACGTCTACAACGCCGGAAACCGCCTGCTGGGCATGGGGGATGAAGTCACCCTTCCCAGTTTCGAGGCGTCCAGCGAAACGGTGAGCGGCGCGGGCGTCCTGGGCGAGTTCGACGATCCCACCGTGGGCTATTTCTCCAACATGGAACAGGAAATCCCGTTCCGGGTGCTGGACCAGGAGGCTGTGGACATGCTGGACCAGACCAAGGCGGTCCAACTGGAACTGCGGGGCGGTCAGCAGACCACCAATTCCGTGGGTGATATTGAGTTCCGGCCCATGCGCGTGGTGGTCCGTGGCCGTATGGCGGGGTTTGACCCCGGCAAGGTCAAGGCCGGCAACGGCATGGAAACCAGCGTGAAGCTGACGATCCTCTATATCCTGATCGAACTGGAGGACAAGCCCATGGTGGAACTGGACAAGATCAACGAGGTTTTCAAGATCCGGGGCGTGGACGTTCTGGCCAAGATCAAGGAAATGTGCTGACCCGCCGGCGGCGGATAAAAACGAAAAGGAGAAACCGACATGGAAAAGAACAAGCTGGAGACTGCCGCCACCGAGCGGGAGGAAATGGAGGCCCTGGAGGCGCGGGCCGAGGCCGAGGACGGAGAGGCCGCTGAGCCGGAGGATCTGGTGCTGCGGTTTGCCAAGCCGTACAAGTTCGGCGGGATGGAGTACACCGAGGTGGACCTGTCCGGCCTGGAGGACGTGACGGCGGGGGTGCTGGAGAACGTGGGCAAGATTGCGGCCAAGAAAAACCCCGGCATGAACCCGGCCTTGCAGGAAATGTCCCTGACGTTCTGCACCTGCCTGGCCCAGCGGGTGGCCAAGCTTCCCCTGGAGTTCTTCGAGAAACTGCCGGCCAGGGAGGCCATCAAGCTGAAAACCATGGTAACGGGTTTTTTGTACGGCGGGGATGGGGAGGACTAACCCCGGAGGCGATCCGCAAGGGCTGTGTGGCCCTGTCCCTACAGTTACATAGCAGCCAGGAGTTTTTCCTATCCCTGCAGGTGGACGACCTGAACGAATATGCGGAAACGGTCAAAGCCATTTGGGAGGAGGCGAAACGCCGCAATGGCAAAAAGTAAAGTTTATGAACTGGCCATAAAGATCAACGGCAAATTGGACAGTTCCCTGAAAAAAGCCTGTGCGGCGGCAGCGCAAAACCTGGAAACGGTGGGAAATGCGGCAAAAACCGCCGGCAAAGTGGTGGCAGGCGCGTCCGCCGCTATCGTGGGAGCAACTGCCACCATGGGAGCCGCCGCCGTTAATGCAGCGGCGGAATACCAGACCCAACTTGCCAATATCTCCACCCTGCTGACCGGGACCGAGGCGGAGGTGGCCGCCAGAACAGCGGAGATCGGGGATCAAGTCCTGGAAATTTCCAACAAAACCGGGGTGGTCACTGGCAACCTGACCGACGGAATGTATCAGGTCATTTCCGCATTTGGTGACAGCGCAGACGCGGCCAGCATTCTGGAAACCGCCGCAAAATCGGCGGCAGCCGGAAACGCTACCACGGCGGACAGTATTAACCTGCTGTCTGCCGTGACAAAGGGCTATGGCGACACATCGGCGGCAGCTGTCCAAAAGGCAGCGGATCTATCTTTCGCCACTGTGCGGCTGGGGCAAACCTCNTTCCCGGNACTGGCCGCCTCCATGGGAAAAGNGATACCGCTGGCCGGAACCCTGGGGCTGGAACAGGAACAGCTTTTCGGCGCCATGGCCACCCTGACCGGCGTAACGGGATCCACGGCGGAGGTGGTCACCCAGTTAAAGGCCACCATGCAAGGGTTTTTGTNACCGTCCAAAAATATGCAGGCCGCCCTTGCCTCTATGGGCTATGAGAGCGGCCAGGCGTTGCTTGAAAGCAAAGGCTTACAGGGGGCGCTTGACGCATTAAAGGACAGTGTACACGGGGACGAACTGGCATTTGCGGGACTGTTTTCGTCCGTAGAGGCACAAACCGCCGTGCTGGCCATGGCGGGCACACAGTCCGAAAATCTGGCCAGCAAGACAGCGGAAATGTATGAGGCCGCTGGGGCGGCAGACACGGCTTTTCAGCGGCAGACCAACACCCTGAAATATACGGTCCAAACTGTCAAAAACCTGGGTAAAAATTTCCTGACACAGATAGGGACCAATATACTGCCGTATGTCAATGATCTGGCGGAGGCCGCCCTGCCAAAAGTGCAAAACGCACTGGAGGCCGCCGGGGACTATGTAGAAAAATCCATCATACCAACGGCAGAAAAGGCCGTGAAATGGATCGGAGAAAACAAAACGGCGATCCTGGCCGTTGCAAGTGCCGCCGTGACAGCTGTGGGCGCATTTAAGGCCCTGCA
The DNA here is from genome assembly GCF_905219725.1 of Oscillibacter sp. CU971. Taxonomy (NCBI): domain Bacteria; kingdom Bacillati; phylum Bacillota; class Clostridia; order Eubacteriales; family Oscillospiraceae; genus Oscillibacter; species Oscillibacter sp. CU971. The sequence continues at coordinate 8,093 of NZ_CAJMXG010000042.1, read as the reverse complement.
AGTGGCCACTGCCGCCATAGGAGCGGTGAAAAACCTGTCTACTATTTTTAAGGCGGCGTCTGGCGGCGGGAAAATTCTAAACGCGGTGATGGGAATGGGCGGCGTAAAGCTGGCCATAATCGCCGGAGTAATCGCGGCGGTGGCGGCGGGGTTTGTCCTGCTGTGGAANAAAAGCGAGAAATTCCGGGANACCGTCATGGTCCTGTGGGGCCAGCTGCAAACCNTGGGCGGCGCTCTGGCCGATATGGCGGGCGCTATATGGGCAAAGGCCGCCCCCCTGCTGGAAATGCTGGGAAATGCCCTGCTGAACGGCCTGGAGCGGGCGGTGGACCTGCTGGCCCCCGTGGCCGGGAANATCCTGGGCATNTTTACCGGANTAGCCGATTTTATCACCGGCGTGTTTACGGGCGACTGGGACAAAGCCTTGCAGGGCCTCCAAAATATTTTTGGAAATGCGCTGTCCGGGCTGGGCAACCTGGCCGTGGCCGGATTTACCGCCATTCTGGAGATCGGCACCTCCATCTGGCCCGCCATTGATAACGCAGTACAGNCGGGGATCGCCNCCATTGCCAGCCGTTTCCCGGTGCTGGGCGCTGTCCTGGGGTCCCTGTGGGCCACTGTTCAAAAAGTGTGGTCCAATATCCAGGTAATCCTCCAGAACGCGATCCAGTTTGTCCAAAATGTTTTTGCGGGCAACTGGTCCGGCGCCTGGCAGAACATAGTAAATATTTTCAGCACGATTTTCAGCACCGTGGCCTCCATAGCCATGGCCCCCATGAATATGCTGGCCAACGGGGTGCAGGCCGCCATCAATTCCGTGGCCACGTTCCTGTCTGAAAAATTCCCATTCCTGGGCGCCCTCTTTTCCGGCTGGGCCGCCAGTATTTCCGCCNCCATCGAGAACATAAAGGCCATTTTCAGCGGAATTATTGATTTTGTCCAGAACGTATTTTCCGGGAACTGGTCCGCCGCATGGCAGAATATCGTGGACATTTTCGGGAACCTATTCGGCATGATCGTCAACCTGGCAAAAGCCCCTATTAACGGGGTCATTTCCGCCATCAACTTTGTGCTGGAGAAGATCAACGGCATTTCTGTCACGATCCCGGACTGGGTGCCGGGCGTGGGCGGGACCACCCTGGGCTTTAACATTCCGACCATTCCCCAGCTGGCCACCGGCGGCATTGTCACCGCCCCCACCATCCTGGAGGCGGGCGAGGGCGGCGAGGCGGAGGCGATCCTGCCCCTGTCCAAACTGGCCGCCATGCTCCAGAGCGTGGCCAATGCGCCGGAGATCCCGGACCTGGGGAACCGGGAGGACGGCCCGGAGGAGGCGCCCCTGGCCCAGCTGGCCAAAATGCTGGACGACTGGACCAGGAACAACAAACCGGACCCGCATGGACCGGGCCAGGGCGGCGGCGGTGGCTGGGACTTCCCGGAACCGCAGCCAACCGGAGCAAACGACGCCCCGCCCCCGGCGGGCGGCCAAAACCCGCCGGGCGGCGGCGTGGACACGATCACCTTTGCCCCCGTGTTCAACTTCTACGGGGGAGTTACCAAAGAGGAGGCCGTGGAGGCCGGGAAAGTGAGTTTTGCGGAGTTCAAGCGCCTGTATAACCAACTGAAAGCGGAGGAGCGCCGCAAGAATTTGAGCGCGTCCACACGGTAAAGGAGGAGCGGACCATGGCAGGCACATATACCACCCGGCAGGGGGACGCCTGGGACGCTATCGCCCACCGGGTTTATGGCAGCGTGAAATATACCGGCTGGCTGATGGAGAACAACCACCCCAACCTGGACACGTTCCGGTTTCAGGCCGGGGTGGTCCTCCAGACACCGGACCCGCCGGCGGACAGTCTGGCGGATAATATGCCGATATGGAGGACCGAGGCATGAGGACACGGCGGGCGTATGTGGATCTGACCTGGAACGGCGCAGCCGTGGCCGGTAAAATGAGCGGCTACCAAAAAGACGTGACCTATACAGACCCGGCCAGCGGAGAGGCGGACAGTATAGACGTTTCGATCCATGACCGGGGCGGGACGTGGATCGGCCCGTGGTTTCCTGAAACCGGGGACACCCTGGCGGCCACCATCAAGGCCATGGACTGGGCCGGNCCGGGTGACACCCGGATCCTGCCCTGCGGGTCCTTTGTGCTGGACAACTTCAATTTTTCCGGCTGGCCCATAGCGGGCACCATTTCCGGCGTGTCCGTCCCAGCGGACAGTTCTTTCCGGGAAACCGAGCGGAGCAAAACCTGGGAAAATGTCACCGTGGAGGAGATCGGAAAGGAGATCGCGGGCCGGGCGGGCGTGTCCCTGTCCTATGACGTGGAGGGCGGCCCCATTCAGATCAAGACCATAGAGCAATCCGAGCGGACAGACTGCGATTTTTACATGGAACTGTGCAGCACCTACGGCCTGGCCATGAAAGTCTATTCTAAAAAAATCGTGGTTTTTGACCGGGAGGCATACAAGGCCAAAGGGCCGGCGGCCACCATCACCCCGGACATGATCCAGTCCTGGAACTGGGACCGGAAACTGGCCGGCACCTACACCGGCGGGGAGTACACATACACGGACCCCGGCACCGAGGAGGAAATAAAGGTCAACGTGGGAGAGGGTCCCCGGATCCTGAAAGTTTCCGGCAAGGCGGACAACAAAGCCGACGCGGAGCGCAAGATCAAGGCGGCGGTGGCCAACGCCAACCATGGCGCCAGCAAAATGTCCGTGACCATCATGGGCACTGCCTCCCTGGTGGCCTCCCAATGCGTGGCCATGGTGGGCCTGGGGAAACTGTCCGGGAAATATTACATTGACCAGATCACCCACCACATCGGCGGCAGCGGCTACACCATGGACCTGGACCTGTCCCTGGTGGAATGAGGAGAGGAGGCGCACATGGGAAACGAGATCCGGCTGGGCAAGGTTTCAGCCGTGGACCACCCCGCCGGCATGGTGCGGGTGGTGTACCACGAAAAAGACGACGACGTGACCCGCATGATCCCCATTCTGTCCACGGTTTTTTCCGGGGTTTACAGTATGCCGGAGGTGGGGGATCAGGTTTTGGTCCTCCATCTGTCCAATGGCACCGAGGCCGGGGTGGTCCTGGGCCGCCCCTGGAGCGAAAAGACCAAGCCCCCGGAGGGGGCGGAAAAGCTGTACCGCCTGGACATGGACCGCGCCCCCGGCGTGGCCATGGTCCGCTATGACGGCAAGGCCAAGGACCTGACGATCCACTGTGACGGGACCCTGAACATTACGGCGGGCGGCGCCATCACCATCAACGGGAAAACCATTGACCTGAACTAAAGGAGAGGAGGCGGAGGCCATGCCGGCAGCAACACGCAAAGGGGACCAATGCACCGGACACGACGCCTGCCCACCTGTTCCCCTGGTGGAGTATAGCCCGGACGTGAACATAAACGGGCGGGGCGCTGGCCGCGTGGGGGACCACTACGCCACCCACGGCTGTGTCGCACACCCCGGACACCAGGACGTGATCGCTGCCGGGAGTTCCACGGTATTCATTAACAAAAAACCCGCCGCCAGGATCGGGGACGCCGTTTCCATCGGCGGGACGGCCCAGGACGGCAGCGGGAATGTGAGGATAGGGGGGTAAGCTGTGGCCATTGGATCGCTGGGCGGGATCGTCTTTCAGGTGAGCGACAGCGCCGTTTTGACCTTTAAGGGAATGACCCGCGAGGTTTCCAGCCGGTGGGTGGAGCATGAGGTCATGGGCGTAAAGCCGAAACCGGAATTTTTAGGGGCAGGCAATCAAAAGATCACCCTGCCCATTACCCTGTCCGCCGGCCTGGGCGTAAAACCCCGCAAAATGCTGGAACTGGTGGAGCGCATGGTGGAAAGCGGCGACGCGGAATATTTGATCATAAAGGGCAGGCCGGTGGGCCGCCACCCGTTCCGCCTGACCGCCTCCAGTGAAACATGGGGGGATATGTACGGCCACGGCGAACTGGCCAAGGCAAACCTGACCATTACCCTGGAGGAATACACATGACACACGGGACCAACTTGCAGCTGTACGACTTCAAGCTGGAATACACGTTCCAGGACAACGCCCTGGCGGAACTGGACCGGCAGCTGGCCCTGCTGCTGTCCACCCAGGTGGGAACCATGCCGCTGGATCGGGAGTTTGGGATCCAACAGAACTATGTGGACAAGCCCCCGGAGGTGGTAAAAAGCCTATACACGGCGGAGGTAACGAAAAAGGTCCCGCAGTTCATTCCATGGGTGCGGGTCTATGAGGTTACATGGAATTATGGAGAACAAGGGCACATCAAGCCAAAGGTGGTGATCACCCGTGCCTGAAATTTCGGTAGTGAAGAACCTGCCGGACGTTAGTTTCATCGACGGGGCAACGGTGGAGGATATACGCGGGGAAATGGTGGCGGACTATGAGGCATTTATGTCCCAGGCCACCGGGCGCCCGCTGACCCTGGACCGGGCAAGCCCCCACCGTATGGAGTTATACGCGGCGGCGGCGCAAATCTACCACGCCCTGCAGTACATTGACCGAGCGGGCAAGCAGAACCTTTTGAAATACAGCTATTCCAATTTCCTGGACCACCTGGCGGCCTTTAAGGGGCTGACACGGGAACCGGAGGCGGCGGCCACCACCACCCTGCGCTTTACTCTTTCGGCGGAGCGGGAGGCGGCCACGGGGATCCCGGTGGGCACCAGGGCGGCGGTGCCGGACTGGTCCGTGTACTTCGCAACCACCCAATACATGGAGATCCCGGCGGGGGCCATGTCGGTGGACGTGCCGGCGGCCTGTACCATGACCGGAGAGGCGGGCAACCGCATGGCCGTGGGGGAACTGTCCAAGCTGGTGGACCCGATCCCCTACATGGCCAGCGTGTCCAATATCACCGTGACCGCCGGAGGCGCGGAGGTGGAGAGCGACGACCACCTGGCGGAGCGGGTTTACCTGTTCCCCGGATCCTACTCCACCGCCGGACCGGAGGCAAATTACAAATACCACGCCAAAAAGTTCAACGTGAACGTGGGCGACGTGGTGGTGGTGAGCGACCAGGCGGCGGGCACCGTGGATCTTTATTTCCTTATGACGGACGNGAGCAAACCGCCGGAGGAAATGATCACCGGCCTGGAAAACTACCTGCGGGACAACAACATTAGACCCATGACGGACCTGGTGCGGGTGGCCGCCCCGGCGGAGGTGGAATACTCCATCGACCTGACCTATTACATCAACCGGAGCGACAGCAACCGGGCCGTGGACATTCAGACCGCCGTGGCCGCCGCTGTGGGCCAATATACCGCATGGCAGCGGGCCATAGGCCGGGACATTAACCCCTCCAAGCTGGGGGAAATGGTCATGGCGGCGGGGGCCAAGCGGGTGGAAATGGCCGCCCCCGCCCACCAGATCGTGGGTGCCAAGTCCGTGGCGCTGCTGACCGGCCAGGCCGTCCGCTATGGAGGGCTGGAGGATGATTGACCTACGGGGCAGCCGTTTCACGGACATTATGCCGGAGAACCTGGCCAGCCAACTGGAAACCCAGGCTTTTGCCTACGCCCTGGGGCGGCAGATCGAAAAGCTGTGCGCCTACGCGGANGGGGTGCATATTTACGCCGCCGTGGCCTCCATGCCGGAGAAGATCCTGGACGTGCTGGCGGTGGAACTGCGGACCCCGGCCTATAATCAGAAATTTTCCATTGAGGTCAAGCGGGCGCTGATCGAGGGGACCCTGACCTTTTACGCCCGCATGGGCACCCCGGCAGCCTGTAACCAGATCATAGAAACCATTTTCGGCAGCGGCTACATAGAAGAATGGTTTGACTATGACGGAAACCCCCACCATTTCCGGGCGTATGTGGGCGACGGCGGGCAGGTGGACCCCACGGACCTGGCGGAGTTCCGGCGGGTCCTGGCTAATGTGAAACGCCTGTCCAGCTGGCTGGATGAAGTGATCACCATTTCCACCTTTGAGGAGGAGATCCTGACCTTTGCCGGCTACCTGGATCCGGGCTATTCCGTGACCACGCTGCCGGAGGCGCCCATGGACTACGACCACAACGCCGTGGCCGTCCTGATCGGCGCGGTGGGGTCCATCAACACCACCACGCTGCCGGAGGGGGCCGTGGACCTGGACGCGGACGCCGTGGCCTGCGGCGCATTTAGTACATTTACCGCCACCACCATACCGGCGGCGGANTAAGGAGGAAAAAATGTTTTACGGTTTTGTGATCACCGAGGCCGGAAACCAACTGCTGGCCAAAATGGTGGCGGGGCAAACGCTGAAACTGTCCGGCGTGTTCATGGACCTGGGGACGGTGGAGGACAAGGAAACCGCCCGCCAGCTGATCGCCCCCCTGGAGCCGGGACCGGCGGGCACCAGCACGGTTCCCACCGTCAAGGGCAACCAGGTGGGCATGATCGTCCAGTTCCGCAGCGACCTGGACGGCGGGCTGAAAGAGGACAAATGGATCGGCGGTTTCGGCGTCTATGCGGAGGACCCGGACACCGGGGACCCCGTTATGATCTACTACGCCAGCCTGGGGCACCAGCGCCAGCCCATAGCGGCCTATGTGGAGGGGACCGCGCCGGACGTGCGGAATTTCCCCATTTCCATCCGTGTCACGTCCGGGGTGGACGCCACCCTGACCTATCCGGCGGGGGCGTGGATGACTGCGGAGGACGTGCTGCTGTACTTCAATGAAACCATCAAGCCGGAACTGGAGGCAGCCCTGGCCGGGCTGATCGAGGCCCACAACACCGACGAAAACGCCCACCCGGACCTGGCGGCGGCGGTGGCGGAGGCCCTGCGGATTGCCAGGGAGGCCCTGGAGGCGGCCATGGCGGCGGACGGTAAGGCGGACACCGCGCTGGCGGCAGCCCGGAAAGCGTTGGAGGACGCGGAGGCGGCCATGGCGGCGGCCAGAGCGGCCCAGGAGGCCGCAGAAACGGCGCAGAAAGCCATTACAGACCTGACCAGCACCATTGACGCGGTGCCCAGTCAAAGCGGCGTGTTGACCTTTACAGGGGCGGAGCAGGCACCCGTCTGGAACAACTACAACCCCGCCGCCCTGGTTATGACCGGGGAAACCACGGGGACCAACGCCGGGACATATACGGCCACCTTCACCCCCGTGGAGGGCTACAAGTGGCGGGACGGCACCACGGACGCCAAGAGCGTGACCTGGACCATCGGGCGGGCCATTATCATGGGGATCCCTGCGCAGAGCGGGAGCCTGACCTATAACGGATCGGCCCAGTCCCCTGTCTGGAGCGGGCACGACGCCGCAAAGCTGACAATCGGCGGGACCACCAGCGGAACCAACGCGGGCAGCTACAACGCCACCTTTACCCCCGGAGCCAATTACCAGTGGAGTGACGGGACCACGACGGCCAAGACGGTGGCCTGGTCCATTGGGCGGGCGTCCGTGGGGGTGCCCAGCCAGAGCGGAACCCTAACCTACAACGGATCGGCCCAGTCCCCCGTCTGGAGCGGGCACGACGCCGCAAAGCTGACAATCGGCGGGACCACCAGCGGAACCAACGCGGGCAGTTACAACGCCACCTTTACCCCGGTTTCCAATTACCAGTGGAGTGACGGTAGCACGGCGGCAAAGACGGTGGCCTGGTCCATCGGCAAGGCGGCGGGATCCTCCAGTTTGAACAAGTCCAGCCTGGCATTGAGTACGGGAACCATGTCCGGCACCATTTCCGTGACGCGGGCCGGAAACGGGGCTGTGTCCGCCTCCTCCAGCAACACCAACGTGGCAGTGGTGAGCGTGTCCGGCACCACCGTGACCGTGACCGCCAAGGCCAAGGGCACCGCTACCATTACCATCAAGGTGGCGGCGGGCACCAACCACACCGCCCCGGCGGACAAGACCTGCAGCGTGACCGTGACCCTGCCCACCACCTCCCTGAATGATAATACATGGGCAACCATCAAGGAAGTTTCCGACGCCGGCCAGGGTGAAAACTACTGGAGCGTGGGCGACACCAAGCGGATCACCATCAACGGCAAGGTGGGGAATTTCACTTTTTCCAATCTGGCCATTGACGCCTTTATTATCGGCTTTAACCACAATAGCAGCCGGGAGGGC
>NZ_CAJMXG010000041.1:0-17343 GCF_905219725.1 Oscillibacter sp. CU971 | reverse complement strand
TCATACCCCGCGCCCCCTTTCCTTTATTTTATCACATCTTTTATCATTTGGGGGGATTAAATCAGCGTTTCCCTGACGCTGCGTTCGCTGCGGGATCTGCACGATTTGGGTGTAGAAGTCTATTTTGAGCAGGAGGATATGTGGCTGAACGAACAGCGAATACAAATCCTGCTGACTGCTTACTGTGCCTTGGCTCAGGCTGAGAGCGAGGATATGAGCCGAAATATCAAATGGNGAATCAAGAGAGGCTTTGAGAAGGGCACCTCGGGTTACGCTGAATTTGTGTGTTTTGGGTATAAGCGTGGAGATGATGGAAGGCTGGTCATTGATGAGCCTGACGCTAAGATTGTTCGGAAGATGTTNGAGATGAGGGCTGCTGGAAGTAGTCTTGGAGCAATTTCAAAATGGCTGTATGAGAGTAAGATTCCATCCCCAACAGGAANACCCCACTGGAGCCGGGAGACGATCAGCAAGCTGTTGAGAAACGAGAAATATGTGGGGGATGTTCTGCTCCAGAANACCTTTATAGCGGATTTATTTTCTGGGAAACAGGTCAAGAACCAAGGTGAGTTAGAGAGATTTTTGATACAGGAACACCACCCGGCGATTGTAAGCAGGGAGCTGTTTGAAACAATCAATCAGGCACGCAAAATAGATCCATAAAGGACTGATAAAAGTCAATACCGGCAGACAACAAAGTGATTGCTTTTCCCTTTCCAGCATCAGCCTTTCTTCCTGAATCGTTGTGCCGCAAAGGATTCAACGAAAAATCGATTTTGTCACCTTACTCCAAGGAAAATTCCGCAGTCGTTGATCGATCAGCGGCTGCGGGATTTCCGCTTCCTGCGTTGAAGGCTCTGAAAAAAGAGGGCTGCATGGCTTGAACCATGCAGCCCTCTTTTTGCTTCTTCAAGAAACCGTGAACACACTTATTCCTTCACAGCGGCCTTCAGGGCCTCTGCCCGGTCGGTTTTCTCCCAGGCTACGCCCAGGTCCTCCCGGCCCATGTGGCCGTAAGCGGCCAGCTTGCGGTAGATAGGCTTGCGGAGATCCAGGTCCCGGATGATGGCGGTGGGCCGGAGGTCAAAGACCTTGGCCACGGCCTCCTCCAGCTTCCCGTCGCTGACGGTTCCCGTGCCAAAGGTCTCCACCATGATGCTCACGGGCTTGGCAACGCCGATGGCGTAGGCCAGCTCAATCTGGCAGCGCTTGGCCAGGCCCGCCGCCACGATGTTCTTGGCCACCCAGCGGGCGGCGTAGGCGGCGGAGCGGTNCACCTNGGTGNGGTCCTTGCCGGAGAAGCAGCCGCCGCCGTGGGAGGCGCTGCTGCCGTATGTATCCACGATGATCTTCCGGCCCGTCAGTCCCGCGTCGGCGGCGGGGCCGCNCTTGACGAAGCGTCCGGTGGGGTTCACATAGTACTTGGTGTTCTCGTCCAGCATNTCGGCGGGCAGGACCTCCTNGGCCACCAGGTTGATCATGTCCCGGCGGATCTGCTCCAGGGTCACGTCCGGGTTGTGCTGGGTGGAGATGACCACGGTGTCAATGCGGACCGGATTGTTGTTTTCGTCATATTCCACGGTGACCTGGCTCTTGCCGTCGGGGCGCATGTAGGAGACCAGGCCGCTCTTGCGGACCTTGGGCATCTGAAGGCAGAGCTTCTGGGCCAGGGACAGGGGCAGGGACATCAGCTCCGCCGTCNCGTCACAGGCGTAGCCGAACATCATGCCCTGGTCGCNCGCNCCGTGGTTCAGCTCGGATTCCTCGTTGTTCTTGTTTTCCAGGGATTCGTCCACGCCCAGGGCGATGTCGGCGGACTGCTCGTCGATGGAGGTGATGACGCCGCAGGTGTCGCAGTCGAAGCCGTATTTGCCCCGGTCATAGCCGATGTCCCGGACCACCTCCCGGGCGATTTTGTCGATGTCCACATAGCAGTTGGTGGTGATTTCGCCCATGACGTGGATGAGCCCGGTGCAGGCCGTGGTCTCACAGGCTACCCGGCCCTGGGGGTCCTTTTCCATGATGGCGTCCAGGACGGCGTCGGAAATCTGGTCGCAGATTTTGTCGGGATGCCCCTCGGTAACGGACTCCGAGGTGAAGAGATAATGTCTTGCCATAGCGTTCTCCTTCTCGCTTTCCCTGAAAGCGGCGCGCCTTTTTTCTTCCCGCGCGCTGGGACAATTTGGGGCGGCTGAACAGCCCGGAAAGGCAAAGAAAAACCGCGCATTTCGACGCGAAACGCACGGGAAATCTTTCCTCGCTCCTCATCTGTCGTTTCCGCCGGATTTGGCACCTTTCCTAGGGAGGTTGCCGTGGCTTCATCGGGCCGTTCCCTCCGCCACTCTTGATAAGGATATTTACTTACGTAATATTGTATCAGGTCCTGCGGGTTTGTCAAGGGCTCCCCGCCCTTTTTCGCCGGAAATTTTTCCCGGTAAAGGCAATGTTCAAAAAATGTTGGTGACTTTTTCCGGCGAACGGGGTATAATGCTCTTTAATTCTAAAACTGAAATCGGGAGGGAGCCCCTTTGAGAAAGCTGAACAGCGCCATGGAGCGCTTTGCGCTCCAGCACCCCAACTTCGGCGTCCCCAACCTCATGCTGTACATCGTCATTGGAAACGTGATCGCCTTTTTCCTGCTGCGCATGACCAGCGGCCTGGCCATCCAATTTTTATACTTCGACTGGGGGCTGGTTCTCCGCGGGCAGATCTGGCGGCTGCTGACCTTCGTCTTTGTACCGGAGAGCACGCAGCCCTTCAACCTGATTTTGTCTTTGTACTTTATGTACTTCATCGGCTCCATGCTGGAGCGGGAGTGGGGCACGCCGAAATTCAACCTCTACTACCTCTCCGGCGTGGTCCTGACCCTCATCACGGGCGTCGCCAGCCACTACGCCTTCGGCTACGGCGTGCTGATGGGGACCTACTACGTGGGCATGTCCATGTTCCTGGCCTTCGCCGCCCTGTATCCCGACGCCCGGCTGATGCTGCTGTACATCATCCCGGTGAAGGCCAAGTGGCTGGCCCTGGCGGACGTGGCCCTCTTCGCCGTGGACATCATCGCCGCCCTGCTCCGGGGGGACTGGCTCAGAGCCCTNCTGCCCGTCATCGCCCNTTTGAACTTCCTGATCTTCTTCTGGTGTGAGATCGTGGATCAAATTGACCGGCGGCGGGCCTATNCCCGGCNCCGGAACTCCCANCAGACCATCCAGTTCAAGTCCGCCGTCCGCCAGCAGCGGAAGAAGGAGGCCCAGCAGGGCTACCGGCACAAGTNCTCCGTCTGCGGCCGGACNGACACGGACTGCCCGGACCTGGAATTCCGCTACTNCTCCCGCTGCGCGGGCTACCACTGCTTCTGCGTGGACCACATCTTCAACCACGAGCATTTCAAGGAGTGAACCCTTTGAGAAATCCGNTTCCGAATCNCCGGCGCCGCCTGTCCCTGCCCCTCANCCTNCTGGCAGCNGTGCTGCTGGCCGGGGGCATCNCCCTGCTGGCCCTCTGGTGCCAGCCCAACTCCTTCCGGGGGCTCCTCTCCGGCTTCCTCCGCCAGCCCCTGCTGATTGTCCTCAACGCCCTGCCCGTGGGGCTTTTGCTCCTGGCGGCGGCGGCGCTTCTGCGAAACGTCTTCTTCGGCGCGGCCCTGGTGAATCTGGCGGTATGCGCCCTGTCCATCGCCAACCGGGTGAAAATTGAGGTCCGGGACGAGNCGGTGTTCCCCCGGGACTTCGCCCTTTTAAAAGAAGTGGGCAGCGCCCTGGAGAGCTACGACATCCACTATCCGGCGGCGCAGATCGCGGCGGTAGTCCTGGTAACCGCTGCCCTGCTGGCCCTGGGGGTTTTCATTGGCTGCAAGCCCTTTCCGGCGAAGCGGCTCCGGGGCTGGGCCGGAAGCCTCGCGGGCTTTGCGCTCTCCCTTGCCGTTCTGACGGGGCTGATTTTCACCGTTTACGCCTCCAAGGGNCTTTACCAGTCCTTCAAGGTCAGCAACGCCGAATATGTCCCCGCCGTCTTCAACGACCTGGGCTTCCCCTATGCCTTTTGCCACCATTTCACCACCTACCTGGTGGACCGGCCCGAGGGCTTCAGCCGCGCCGGGGCGGAGGAGTGGGAGACCGGGGACCGTACCGGGCTGGGGAAGGACGTCAGCGTGATCATGGTGATGAACGAGGCGTTTTCCGACATCACCGACGCTCCGGCCTTCCCGTATACGGAGGAGAACGATCCCCTGCCCAACCTCCACGCCCTCCGGCGGGACCCCCACGCCCTCAGCGGCCATGTGGTGGTGCCCGGCTTCGCCGGGGGCACGGCCAACACGGAATTTGACGTGCTGACGGGGATGCAGACCATGGCCCTCTCCGCCTCCACCACCTCCGCCATGCGGGCGGTAAACCGGAATCTGGACAGCCTCTTCCGGGTCTTTGGGAACGACGGCTACGAAACCGCCTTCTGCCACCCGGGGGACAACTGGTTTTACAACCGGGAAAACGTCTACCGCTGGTTCGGCGCGGAGGAAAGCCTGTTTATCGGGGACATGGAGGCNCCGGAGTACAAGGGCCGCTGGGTGACCGACGATTATACGGCAGACCTGATTGAAAGAGCCTTTGAAAAGGCGCGGGCCCCCCTGTTCCACTTTACCACCACCATCCAAAACCACATGTCCTACACCGCCGACAAGTACGGCCCGGGCTACCGCTTCCCGCCCACAGGCATCTCCGGCCTCTCGGAGGAGGCGGAGACCCTTCTGAGCGTCTACGTGGAGGGCGTCCGGGACGCGGACGCCATGCTGGGCCGCCTCTGGAAGTACTTCGATGCGCAGTCCGAGCCGGTGGTCCTGGTCTATTGGGGGGACCACCTGCCCTACCTGGGGAACGACATGCTGGGCTACAAGGAGATTGGCGTCGACGTGGCCCCCGGCCCGGACGGTCGAGAGAACCTGGCGGCCTACAAAACCCCCTACGTTCTCTGGGCCAATGATTCGGCGGCGGAGGTCCTGGACTGGGACAACGCCGTAGAGGCCCTGGACCTGCCGGAGACCGTCTCCGCCTGCTTCCTGGGGGCCGCNGTTCTGGAGCTGACGGGCCGGGGGGAGGAGAGCCCCTGGGTCTCCNTCCTGAATGCGCTCCGCCGGGAGCTGCCGGTGGTGCAGAAGAGCACGTATCAATTGGCGGACGGCTCTTTCACGGAGGAGCTTTCCGGCGAGCAGCGGGAGCTCGTTCAGAAGTGGCGGCGGTGGAGCTATTACAAGCTCCAATATAAGGAGGTCCCATGAAGGCCCGGCCCCTGGCCCTGTGCGGCGTGCTGACCGCCCTGGCGGCGGCCCTGCTTGCCCTGGGCGGCGTGATTCCCGGCATGGTCTTCTGCGCCCCCATCCTGGCCATGGGCGCGCTGCTGCCGGTGCTGGAAGNGCTGGGCCCCAAGGCCGCCGGAACGTCCTACGCCGCCGCGGCCATTCTGGCCCTTCTGCTGGCGCCGGACCGGGAGACCGCCTTTGTCTACCTGTTCTTCGGCTGGTATCCCATCCTCCGGCCCAGGATCGCCGCCCTGNCCTCCCGGCTTTTGCGCCTTGCGGCCCGGCTGGCGGTGTGCAATGTTACAGCCCTGCTGCTCTATGGCCTGGTCCTGCGGCTCATGGGCCTGACGGCGGAGCTGCTGGAGTCCGCTTGGTACNTNAACGCGGCGCTGCTGGCNNCGGGGAACGNGGTCTTTTTGCTGACGGACTCCACCCTGGCCCGGCTGACCAATATCTGGCACTGGAAATTGAAAAAGTATTTATACCGATAAGTATTGTGATTGAGGTGATACCATGAAAACCGCGCTGGTCCTGGAGGGCNNAGCCCTGCGGACCATCTACTCCTCCGGCGTGTGCGACGCTTTCCTGGACGGGGAGCTTCCCCTGCCGGACTACACCCTGGGGGTCTCCGCCGGGATAGCCTACGGCGTCAGCTACCTCTCCCGGCAGAGCCGCCGGAATCTGCAATTGATTTGCCACTATGCCAATGACAAGCGCTACATGGGCTTTCGCAACCTGGCGGACCCCCGGAACCGCTCCTACTTCGGCCTCCGGTTCGCCTATGAGACTATCCCCAACGAGCTGATTCCCTTTGACTACGACGCCTTCNCCGCCTATCCGGGCCGGNCGGAGGCGGTGGTGACCNATCTGAACACCGGGGAGGCGGAATATCTCCCCGTCCCCCGGCGGGACTCGCCCAATTTGCATCTGCAGGCCACCTGTGCCATCCCGCTGATGTTCCCCATCATCCGCATCGGGGGCCAGCCCTATCTGGACGGCGGCTGCGCTGACGCCATCCCCTGGCGGCGGGCCTTCCATGAGGGCTGTGACCGGGTGGTGGTGGTGCTGACCCGGGAGCGGGACTACTACAAGAAGCCGGGCCGCTCCGATCAGGCCATTGGCCGGGCCTTCAAAAAATATCCCTATTTCCAGGAGACCATGCGGACCCGGTCGGAGCGCTNCAACGCCTGCCGGGAGGCCCTGTTCGACCTGGAGCGGCAGGGCCGGGTCCTGGTCATCGCCCCCAGGGACACCCTGGGCTGTTCCCGGACGGAGAAGAACCTGGACACCCTCCGGGCTCTGTGGCAGGAGGGGTATTTCGACGGACGCCGGGAAATCGAGCGGGTCCGGGAGTTCTGGACAGCAGAATAAGGAACGCCCCCTGATGGAATCCATTCCACCAGGGGGCGTTTTTTCACCTGGAAAACTGCGCTGCCGTCGCTCCGGCCCGGTTTCTCACCAGACAGAAAGAGCGTGCGAAAGCTCTTTATGCTGCCTTTTTCTCGCGAGAAAAAGTTAGTCCTCGCACAGGCCGGCTGTGATGATGGCCATGGAGTAAACCTCCTGGGCGTTGCAGCCCCGGGAGAGGTCGTTGATGGGGGCGTTCAGGCCCTGGAGAATGGGGCCGTAGGCATCGAAGGAGCCCATGCGCTGGCAGATCTTGTAGCCGATGTTGCCCGCGTTGATATCCGGGAAGATGAAGGTGTTGGCCTGGCCGTGGACAGGGGAGTCCGGACACTTGGTCTTCATGACCCGGGGAGAGACGGCGGCGTCGAACTGGAGCTCGCCGTCCACCACCACGCCGGGGAGGGCGAACTTCGCCTTCTCGCAGGCGCCCCGCATTTTGTCCACGTCCTCGCCCGCGCCGGAGCCGTGGGTGGAGTAGCTGAGGANGGCCACCTTNGGGTCGATGCCGAAGGTCCGGGCCGTGGAGACGGTTTCCACCGCGATCTCCACCAGCTCCTCCTCGTTGGGCTTGATGTTGATGGCGCAGTCCGCCATGGCGAACACGTCCGGGTCGCCGGTGGCGGAGGGACGGACCAGGATGAAACAGCTGGAGACGATCTTGCACCCCGGCTTGGTCTTGATGAGCTGGAGGGCGGGGCGGACGGTGTCGGCGGTGGAGTAGGTGGCGCCGCCCAGGAGGGCGTCGGCGTAGCCCATCTTCACCAGCATGGTGCCAAAGTAGTTGCCCTGCTTCAGGGCGGCGCGGCACTGGTCCTCGGTCATCTTGCCCTTGCGGAGGGCCACCATTTCGGCCACCATCTTGNNCATGTCCTCAAAGGTCTCGGGGTCCAGGATCTCCGCGCCCTTGACGTTGAAGCCAACCTCCTCGGCGGCGGACAGGATNTCCTCCCGGTTGCCCACCAGCACGGGCATCAGGAACGTGGCGGACAGCAGGCGGGCGGCGGCCTCCAGAATGCGGGGGTCGGTGCCCTCGGTGAACACGATCTTGCGGGGATGGGCCTTCAGCTTTTTGATGAGAAATTCAAACATGTCTTTTCCTCCAGATGTACAAGTCTTCGCGGGGGTTTTATAAATCCATTATACACGTTTGCCCGCCCTGGTCAATCCAAATTTCGGGACGGCCGCATAAAAATTTACGGTTTTGTCACCAATTCCCAGCCCCAATATGGCACACTGAACCCGCCGCCTGGGCCGTCTGCTGTCGAAAACGCCGGAAACGCCCGGAAAACCCGCGCTTTTTTGCTCCTCTCAGGACTTGACGGAAGGGGAAAAAAGCGGTATGATAGGCATCGGTAACAAATTGTAACTTTTTCAGAACATTCCGGCCCGCCCATTCCCGGGGAGGGCCCCATATAAGGAGACCCTATGAGCGAAGACAGGAAAAAAACCGCCGCCCAGGCCCCGCCCTGGCAGGACGGCAAGCCGAAGCCGGAGGCCGCCGGAGAGCGGGAGGACTTCCCCGAGGGCTGGAGCCCTTGGCGGGAGTGGGATCTCCCGCCGTCCATCCGGGATTGGGAACCGGAGGAAGGCGGGCGGGAGCGCCCGGAGCGCTCGGATCGCCGCGCCGCCCGCAGCCGGAACCGCCGGAGCGCCGCCCCCCGGAAAGCCCGTCCGCAGGAGCGGCAGGAGAACCGTTCCCCCCGAAAGGCCATCGCCGAAAAGCGGCTGCATTTCCGCCGCCGTTGGCGGCGCATCGTCCGGGAGAACAAGGCCCACCGCTTCCCGGAGTCCGAACGGCTGCCCATTCAATTGGTGCTGCTTCTCTGGGGCCTGCTGCCCATGTGGGGCAGCCTCCTCCAGGAGCGGGTGCTGCAAAAGAACAGCGCCTCCCGGCAGAAGAGCGCCCGGAGCGACCAGAAAAAGCGCCGTTGGCGCATTCACCCCGCCGTCTTCCTGGGGGGGGGCTGCGTGATGGCGGCGATCGTGCTGTTCTTCTCCACCTACACCAACGGCGTTACCGTCACCTACGACGGGAAGGTGCTGGGCTCCCTCTCCAGCGAGGCGGAGGCCGAGGAGGCCCGGGCGGAGCTGGAGCAGGTCACCGCCCGAACCCTGGGCCGGAGCTTTACCATCGACGACTCCCTGATTCAGTACTCCTCCGGTTTGCTGCGCCGCCAGGACCTGGTGGACAAGGAGGTNTACGAGGAGGCCTTGAGCGAAGAGGTGGGCATGGTCACCGCCGCCTACTGCCTTTACGTGGACGGGGAACGCATCGGGGCCACGCCCTACCAGGGGGCCCTGGAGCAGCTGCTGAAGCAGATCCAGCTCTCCGCCACCAACGANGGCACCATCTCCGTCTCCTTTGCCGAAAACGTGGAAGTCAAGGAGGAGTACGTGCCCACCGACAGCCTGATGAACCTGGGCTACGTGGCCGAGACCCTGTACAGCACCAAAACCGCCGAGGTCACCTACACCGTGGCCAAGGGAGACACTTGGTCCGAGATTGCCGAGGACCACGGCCTGACCTCCAAGGAGCTGGAATCCCTGAACCCCGGCTACAACATCGACAAGCTGCAAATCGGCGAAATCCTCACCATGTCCGCCTCCGTGCCCTATTTGACCATGACCGTGGTCCAGCAGGANCGGTATGTGGACAGCGTAGCCTTCGACGTGGAGTACACCGACAGCCCGGACATCTACGTGGGCGACTACAAGGTCACCTCCGCCGGAGAATACGGCGCGGCGGACACGGTGGCCAACGTCACTTATATCAACGGACAGGAAACGGAGCGGACCGTCCTCTCCAGCGTCACCCTCCGCCAGCCCGTCACGGAATACCGGCTCCAGGGCACGAAGCCCCGGCCCACCTGGCTTCCCACCGGCAGCTTCCGCTGGCCCACCACGGGGCGGATCAGCTCCCGCTTCGGCGGGCGGAGCTCCCCCGGCGGCATCGGGTCCACCAACCACAAGGGCATCGACATCGCCGTCCCGAGAGGAACTCCCATCTACGCCGCGGACGGCGGCACGGTCACCTACTCCGGGTGGATGGGCGGCTACGGCTATCTGGTTCAGATCGACCACGGCAACGGCTATGTGACCCGCTACGGCCACAACAGCAGCCTGACGGTTTCCGTGGGCCAGAAGGTCTACAAGGGCCAGCAGATCGCCCGGGCCGGCTCCACCGGCAACTCCACCGGAAACCACTGTCACTTCGAGATCCGCTACAACGGCGTGGCCAAGAACCCGCTGAACTACCTGTAGCCATGGATAAAAGGACCGCCGGAAAAATCCGGCGGTCCTTTTGGCTGCGGTTCTTTAAAGAAAGGCNGCTCAGGGCAGCTTGTACTTCCTCAAATCCTTGTCCAGGCTCTCGGTGAACTCTCCGGCGGCCTTGAAGTCATGGAGGAAGGCGTGGCGCTGCTCGGCGTGGTCCTCCCGCTCCTCCATGACGCAGACGGCGATGTTGGAGCAGTGGTCGGATACCCGTTCCAGGTTCGTCAGCAGATCGTTTAGGTTAAAGCCCAGCTGCACGGTGCACTCCCCGCTCTGGAGGCGGTGGATGTGCCGGGCCCGGATCTCGTCGGTAAGCCGGTCGATGGTCTCCTCCAGGGGCTCCACCAGCTTGGCGGCGGCGGGGTCGTCGGCCTGGAAGCAGCTTACCGCCGCGGTCAAAATATCCTCCAGGGCCTGTTCCAGCACCAGGAGCTCCGCCTCCGCCGCGCCGGAGAAGCTGAGCCCCTTTTCGTGGAGCTCCCGGGCGGACTCCTGGATGTTCAGGGCGTGGTCCCCGATGCGCTCGAAGTCCCCGATGGCGTGGAGCAGCCNGGCCACGGTGTGGATATCCTCCATGGAGAGGCNGTGCTGGGAAATNTGGACCAAATAGCCGCTGAGGCGGTCCTCGTAGACGTCCAGCTTGTCCTCGTTTTCCAGAAGCTCCGCTTCNAGATTCCCGTTATACCTGGAAAGCTGCCCCAAGGAGGCCAGAAGGCTCTTCTGGGCCAGGGTCCCCATTTCGCAGGTCATGGCGGCGCACTCGCTGACCGCCGCGCCGGGGGTGCGGAGCAGCAGGGGGTCCAGGAAAGCAAACTGGGGGGTCTTGTCCTCTTCCTTGACAGCCGCCCGGGCCAGCCATTCCAGCTGGCGGGAGAAGGGCAGCAGCAGGGCGGTGGTGCAGACGTTGAAAACCGTGTGGCACAACGCCACGCCCACGGCCCCCACGGCGGAATCCATAAAGGGGAAGTGGAACAGCAAATCCCCGCCGCAGAAGACAATGAGCCCGATGGCCGTGCCGATGATGTTGAAAGCGATGTGAATGACGGACANCCGCTTGGCCCCCCGGGAGACTCCGATGGAGGAGATCAGCGCTGTGACGCAGGTGCCGATGTTCTGGCCCATGATGATGGGGATGGCCACGCCGTAGGTGATGGACCCGGTGAGGGCCAGGGCCTGCAAAATGCCCACGGAGGCCGCCGAGGACTGGCTGACCCCGGTGANNGCCGCGCCCACGGCCACGCCCAGCAGGGGATTGCNGAAGGCGGTCAGCAGGTCCGAGAAGCCCGGCATATCCGCCAGTGGGCTGACGGAGTTCTTCATCATCTCCATGCCGGACATCAAAATGGCGAAGCCAATGAAAATCCGCCCGNTGTCCCGCCGCCGCTGGCGNTTGGAGCCCATGATGAGCAGGATGCCCGCCAGNGCGAAGAGGGGGGNGAAGTTCTCNGGCTTCAGGAGATTNAAAAACACGCTCTCGCTCTCAATGCCGGTGAGGGACAAAATCCACGCCGTCAGCGTGGTGCCCACGTTGGAGCCCATGATGACGCCGATGGTCTGCCCCAGCTCCATGACGCCGGAGTTCACCAGGCCCACCAGCATCACCGTCACCGCCGAGGAGGACTGGACGGCGATGGTGATGCCCGCGCCCAGGAGCAGGCCCTTCATGGGGTTGGAGGTCATGCGCTTCAGCAGCCGCTCCAACCGGCCGCCGGCCATCTTCTCCAGGCNCTTGGACATGGTGGTCATGCCGTAGAGGAAGAAGGCCAGGCCGCCGCAGAGGGTAAACAGGGAAAAAATATCCATAAGCTTTCCTCGCTTCNGTGNCCGCGCCAAGGCGGACGCTCCATCTTATGTGACGGCTCCATTATATATGTGGAGGGCAGGCGCAGGGAATCGGCGGAATGACCAAAACGCAAATTTTACGGAAATTTTTGGCGTTCCGCCCAAAATTATTCTTCTGCTTTGTCTGNTTCGCCGGTTCCCTCTTCCTCCGGCTCCGGAATCCAGGGGCAGCGGCCGTAGAACGAGGTCTGTGAGCGGATTTCCTCCGCCAGCTCCGGCGCGGCCTGGCCGGGGAGAAGCCGCCAGCGCCAGTTGCCCGCGCCCACGCCGGGGACGTTGATCCGGCTCTCGCTGCCTAAGGCCAGGTAGTCCTGCATCTGGGCCACAAACAGCTCCGCGACGCTGCCCTGCCCCGCCCGCAGCAGGGCAAGGCGCACCTCCTCCGCCCCGGAAACTCCCAGGTACTTCTCGGCGAAGGCCCGCTCCCGCTTGGGGGCGGAGGCATACCACCCGGCGGCGGTGTCGTTGTCGTGGGTGCCGGTGTAGCAGACGCAGTTGGGCTGGTAGTTGTGGGGCAGGTAGGCGTTGGAGGGGTCCGAGAAGGCGAACTCCAGCACCTTCATCCCCGGCAGGCCGGACTCCTCCCGGAGCTGGTGGACGCCTTCCGTCAGGATGCCCAGATCCTCGGCGATGAAGGCGATGCCCTGAAACCAGGAGGTCAGCACCCGCAGCAGGTCCATGCCGGGACCCTTCTCCCAGGAGCCCACCCGGGCGGTCTCGGCCCCTGCCGGGACGGCCCAGTAGCTCTCCAGGCCCCGGAAGTGGTCGATGCGGATGATGTCGAAGAGCTTGGAAGCTCCCTCCACCCTCCGAATCCACCAGCCAAAGCCGTTGCGTTTCATGGCTTCCCAGTCGTACAGGGGATTTCCCCAGAGCTGGCCGTCCTCAGAAAAGTAGTCCGGCGGCACGCCCGCCACCTTGGAGGGCTTTCCCTCCTCGTCCAGAAGGAACTCCTTCCGCTCGCTCCACACGTCGGCGGAGTCCAGGGAGACGTAAATGGGCAGGTCCCCGATGAGGCCCAGGCCCAGGCCGTTGACATAGGTTTTCAGCGCCGCCCACTGGGTAAAGAACCAGTATTGAACGCAGGTCTCAAAGGCNNCCTCCTCCGCCAGCTCCNCCCGCCCGCGTTCCACGGCCTCCNGTTCGTGGCGGCGGAGGCCCTCGTCGGGCCACTGGAACCAGGGGAGGCCCCCGAAGTGCCGCTTTGCGGCCCGGTAGAGGGCGTACTCCCGGACCCAGGGGCGCTCCTCGGCAAAGGCCCGGGCGGCTTCCGCCGCCTCGCCGCTGACCCGGGAGAAGGCCTTGCGGAGCAGGGGCTCCCGGCTCTTTTTCAGCGCGGCGTAGTCAATCTTATCCCCGGCGGGGACCTTGGCGGAGGCCAGCTCCTCCTCCGTCAGGAGGCCGTCCCTGGCCAAGAGATCCAAATCAATGAACAGGGGATTTCCGGCGAAGGTGGACTCGCTGGCATAGGGGGAATCCCCGGNCCCGGCAGGGCCCACGGGGAGAATCTGCCACCAGGACTGCCCCNCGTCCTGGAGGAAGTTGGCGAAGGCCCGGGCCTCCGCCCCCAGGGAGCCGATGCCGTACTCCGAGGGCAGGGAGAAAATGGGCAGGAGGATGCCTGCGGAACGTTTCATAAGAAAACCTCCATGATGAATAGTGTGCCCCCTCATTGTAAAAAAACGCCCCCCGGTTGTCAAGAACCGGANGGCGCCGGATATACAGCTGTTNCTCGTAGCAGTTCAAAATCTCGCGGATGTATCCGTGAAAGAAAAATTCCGTTCCCCCGGCGAAGCGGTAGCCGATGGAGGGATACAGGCGGTTGGCGGGGGCGTTCCCCTCCCAGGTGTCCAGGCGGATAACCGTTTTGCCCTGGGCCCGGGCGGTTTCCTCACAGAAGGCCGCCATCCGCTTGGCAAGGCCCTTCCCGGACTGGGCCGGGTGGATGCAGAGGGTGTGGATCACCCCCACCTCCTCCCGCCCCGCCGGAATGGACCAGGAAATTTTGTCGTACTCGGGAAGCTGAANCCCGTTAAGGTTCACCACGCCCCAGAGCGCGCCGTCCTCCTCTCCCACATACAGGGTCCCGGCCTCCAGAGCCTTGCGGGCGTCCTCCGTAGTGGGATAGCTTCCCCGAAGCCAGTTGGTATAGGCGGGGCCCTGATCCTCCTTGTCAAAAATCGCCTCGTAAATCTCCCCGATTCGGGGCAGGTCGGCGGCGGTGGCTTTGCGAATCATGGCAACGCGCTCCTCTCTCTTTAATAAATGAAATGGGGGAAAGGCGCGCCGTCCCGGCGCGCCTTTTATCGGGTTCAGGCCTGTTCCTCTCCCGTCTCCCCGGACGGGGGCGCTTCCTCCGGCGCTTCCGCCGCCGGGGGCTGCTCCGCGGCCTCCTCCGGGGCCAGGATCTTCTCGGAAATCATGTGGACCTTCTTGGCCGCCGGTTCAATCTCCGGCGGGCGGGTGGAGGCGTAGGGGTTTTCCACCAGGGCGGGGTCCCGGCCTTCGATGATGGCCACCATCTCCGCGCCGGTGATCGTCTCCTTTTCCAGAAGGTACGCCACCACCTTGTCCATGTCCTCCCGGTTCTCCCGGATGACCTCCACGGCGGTTTTGTAGGCCTCGTCCAGCAATACCTTCACGGCCTTATCCATCCGGGCGGCGGTGTCCTGGGCGCAGTCCATGCCATAGCCCCCGTCCAGGTACTGGTTCCGCCGGGAGGCCAGGGCCATCATGCCGAATTCCTCGCTCATGCCGAACATGGCCACCATGTTCCGCGCCACGTTCGTCGCGTCCTGGATGTCCTGGGAGGCGCCGTTGGTCATGGTGTCCATCACCACCTCCTCGGCGGCCCGGCCGCCCATGGAGACGGTGATCTTCGCCATCAGCTCTTCCTTGGTCCGAAGCTCCGNCNTGTCCTCCNCGGGCATCANCAGGGTGTAGCCCAGGGAGCCCTGGGTGTGGGGGACGATGGTGATTTTCTGCACCGGCTCGGTGTTCTTCTGCTTATAGGCCACCATGGCGTGGCCCACCTCATGGTAGGCCACCAGCTTTTTCTCGAACTCGGTGAGGACGCTGCCCTTTTTCTCCGTACCGGCGATAACCAGTTCGAAGGCGGCCAGCATGTNCTCCTGGCTCACCAGCTTCCGGCCCTTCCGCACGGCCCGGAGGGCCGCCTCGTTGACGAGGTTGGCCAAATCCGCGCCCACGCACCCGGCGGTGGCTAGGGCCACCTTCTTCAAGTTTACGTCCTCTCCCAGCTTGATGTTCCGNNNGTGGACCTCCAGGGTGGAGATGCGCCCCGCCAGGTTGGGCCGGTCGATGGTGATGCGCCGGTCAAACCGGCCCGGGCGGAGGAGGGCCTGGTCCAGCACCTCCGGGCGGTTGGTGGCCGCCAGGAGGATAACGCCCTTGGTGGGGTCAAAGCCGTCCATCTCCGCCAGAAGCTGGTTTAAGGTCTGCTCCCGCTCGTCGTTGCCGCCCATGCGGTTGTCCCGGGATTTGCCGATGGTGTCGATCTCGTCGATGAAGACGATGCAGGGGGCCACCTTGCTGGCCTCCTTAAAGAGGTCCCGGACCCGGGACGCGCCCACGCCCACGAACATCTCCACGAAGTCGGAGCCGCTGATGGAGAAGAAGGGCACGTTGGCCTCCCCGGCCACGGCCTTGGCAAGCAATGTCTTGCCGGTGCCCGGAGGGCCCACCAGCAGGGCGCCCTTGGGGAGCTTCGCGCCGATCTCCGTGTACTTGCCGGGGTTGTGGAGGAAGTCGATGATCTCCGTCAGGGACTCCTTGGCCTCGTCCTGGCCCGCCACGTCCCGGAAGGTGACCCCGGTCTGCTTTTCCATGTAGACCTTGGCGTTGGATTTCCCCACGCCGCCGATGCCCCCGATGCCGCCCATGCCCTTTTTGGCCATCCAGTTCATCACCAGGCTCATCACCAGGATGATGATGAAGAAGGGGGCCAGGTTCACCAGGAACAGCAAAATGGGGCTCATGGGGGGCTGATAGTCCTGGTTGATGCGGATGGGTTCCTCATGAGCCGGGTCCAGGGACATGCTGGCCTCCCGGACCCGCTCCACCACCGCGTCATAGGACTGGAGGCGCACGGTGAACAGCTCCAGGGACAGCTTCATCTCCCNGCCTTCCCCGTCCACATGGGTGTAAACGGCGGAACCGTCCTCCTGGGTGGATTTGGTGTATTCCATCCCCTCGCTGTTGGTGTAGACGTAGCCGTCCGCCGGGGTGATGATGAGGATGGATTCGCTGTTGTCAAAGTCCACCCCGGCCACCTTCCCGGCGTCCAGCATATCCAGGAACTCGCTGTACTCCAGCTCTACGCTGCTGGCCTGGTGGCCCANGCTGGTCATGTAGGTGGTGGNGTAGCTCACCAGCNCNGCCAGCAGCACAGCCCAGCAGATCAGGTGGATAAAGCCCCGCCAGTTGCTGTTTTTATTCTGGTCCGGCTTTTTCTTGTTGTTGTTTTGGTCCATGTATGCAATTGCTCCTTTCAAGGGAACGCACGGTATTGGTCAAAGCGTGAAACCCGGCGAAATTATATGGCAGTATATCACAGAACCTGGAAACCCACAAGGAGGTTTCATGAAGTTTCTGTAAATTCCCGCTTTATTATCCTCTCCGGCTATGGTATACTAAGAACGTATCGACAAAATTTTCAGGCCGGGTCCCCGGCCGGGAAGGAATCTTTATGGAAGAGCGCAGACCCCCCGCTCCCGAGGCCGACGGGATCATCGAAGGCCGCAACGCCGTTATCGAGGCCCTCCGGGCCGGGACGGCCATTGNTAAAATCTACCNCCAGAAGGGCGAAANGGACAAAACCCTGGGCCATATTGCCTCCAAGGCCCGCTCCGCCGGGGCCGTGGTGGTGGAGGCGGANCGGCGGAAGCTGGACGCCATGAGCCGCACCCACGCACACCAGGGCGTTATCGCCCTCTGCGCGGTCCGGGAGTATGCCAGCGTGGAGGACATCCTCCGCGCGGCGGCGGACAAGGGGGAGGCCCCCCTGCTGGTGATCTGCGACGAGCTCTCGGACCCCCATAACCTGGGGGCCGTTATCCGCACGGCGGAGTGCGCCGGGGCCCACGGCGTCATTATCCCCAAGCGCCGCAGCGCGGGGCTCACGGCGGTGGTGGCCAAGACCTCCGCCGGGGCGGTGGCCCATGTGCCCGTGGCCCGGGTGCCCAACCTTCCCGCCCTTCTGGACGACTTGAAAAAGCGGGGCGTCTGGGTCTTCGGCACGGCGGCGGACGGGGCCACGGCCCTTTACGACGCGGATTTGAAGGGCCCCGCCGCCATCGTCATCGGCAGCGAGGGCAGCGGCATGGGCCGCCTGGTTGCCGAGCGCTGCGATTTCCTGGTCAGCATCCCCATGCGGGGAAAGCTCTCCTCTCTGAACGCCTCCGCCGCGGCGGCCATATTGCTTTACGAGGCTGTCCGCCAAAGACTTTAAACATTCCCAACCCCTTCCAAAGGAGGGACCCCCATGACCCCGAAGGACGACAAGAACA
>NZ_CAJMXG010000040.1:0-17573 GCF_905219725.1 Oscillibacter sp. CU971 | reverse complement strand
GTTCCTTCTGGATTTCCTTCGGAATCCCATTGCCTTCTGCCGTTTCTTTCTTCGCGGCTAGCTTAATGACATTACCCACTTTAAGACTCCCATATTAAACAAAAAATTTGTTTTGCTTAAAATATGCAATCTAGAAGGGACCGCCGTCCACAGGGACAGCGGTCCTTTTTCATCCTTTCCTGCGCCGGTAGAGGAGGGCGGCACAAATTCCTACTAGAAGAGCGGCTAGGGATGCCGCGATTGCGAGCAGGGCGCCTACACTGAGGGAAGCGGGCCCTTCACCCGGAAATTCTCCGCCGGGGAAGCCGCCTCCAGGCCGCCCCGGCGAACCTTGCCGGAGGATTTCTACGGATTGGGCTTCCATTGCCGGTATGGCTGGGGGTTCCTGCGATTGGCCGGGAGGCCCTTCCGCAGGAGGCTGTGCGTTCGGTTGTTCCGGACTGCCGCCGGGAGGGGAGGGCCGTTCCCCTCCGCCAAAGCCGCCCCGGTCCATGGTGCCCATATCAGAGAGCGTGATAGAGGACGCGTCTACCAGGGCGGAAGCGTCCGCCGCCTGGCCGTCCTCCGTGGAGGGGATGGTTCCCGCCAGTTGTCCAGCAATGCTCTCTGCCCGGAGGCGGCAGAAAGTGCGGAGGGTTTCCACGCCGGTTTCAAACTCCTCATAGGTATAAAACCGGGTGGGGTCTTTTTCTACATAGGGCGCAATCAGCTCCGCCGCGGTATCGATCAATCCGGCGATATCCACAGTCTCTAGAAATTCTTGAAAGTATTGGTGGTACAGCGCGGTATACTCCTGACTATCAAAAATCCAATCGACCATGGGACGGCTGTCGCCGCCGGATACAGGCGTGTCAATGGGGGCGTTAACCTCGCTGCCTGCGTCTCCGCCCTGGAAGGTGCCGTAGGCCAGGTTATAGTCCCAGGGAATCATAGAGAGACGGCCCTCTTCTTCGTAAAGATAGTAATTGTGAACCATAGATCCGGTGTAGCTGTCGCCGTTGCGAACAAAATTGTGGACCACAAAATAGCGGAGGACCTCGTCGATATCCAGAACGCCCTCCAGACTCTCTCCCTCGCTGAGGGCTTTCAAGGAGGCGATCAGCCGGGCCTGATCCGCCTTGGTGATGTCCGTTTTGGCGTTTTGGAAGATGTTGGAGTAGCTGTCCGGGTCGTCGTCAATGTACCGGAGCTTTACGTCGTCGCTGCCCATGCCGCCGCTGGGACCACCGCCGCGATGGCGTTCGCTTTCGGAAGTATTCTGCGTGCTATCGAATGGCTGAGCCTCGGGCGGAGAGGAGAAGGCACCGTTTTCGCTAAAGTCCATAACATTCTTCATATCAAATTCCCGGCCGTTGCCCCGGCCTCCGCCAAAGCTCATGCTGTCCGGCTTATAGAGCTCGCCGGAGTCACTGCCGTAATTCCGCCGGAGGAAGCCGTCCTCCACGCCCTCTACCGCCAGGTACAGCCCCCAATCCTGGCCGTTCACTGTGACGTAGACATAGCTGCAAAGGGGCGCGTCCACACCGAAGGCTCCCATCATTTGATAGGTAAGGTAGTCCTTCATATAGGTGGTGTCCTGAATGATGTTGTTCAGGCTCAGCTTATCCAGGCCGTAGTAGGTCCTGCCGCTGTCGTAGTGGTCGAACTCCAGCTTGAAGCTGTAGCGGTCGCTGTCCATGGAGGAAACCATGGTGAGAGAGGTGTTTCCCTTGGCCCGGATGGCGGTGTTTTGATAGGCTTCGCCGTCGATGACGACCGCGCACTGGGCGTATTCCTCGTTCTCACAGGTCTCCAGGAACCCGTCCCAGTCATCCATAACGATGTCAATGGTGTGGACTTGCTCCGTATCGAAAAGCCGGGTCTCATAGCCCATAACCGACGCGGCGGGCCGGATGCCCAGGTCTTCGCCGTTCATGAACCCGAATGTAAGCAGCAGGCAGAGGACCAGGGCGGCGGCACAGAGTTCANCTACGTATTTGTGGGTTGACATGGAGGACCTCCTGTAACCCATGTAATCTCNNNTGTAGCTTACCAGCACCGCGCTGCGGACGCCGGGGAGGTCCGCCAGGGCGTTGATAAAGCCGGTGTTGCCGTCCTTCAGGCGGATCTCCAAATTCAGCTCCACCGCGTCCTTCTGAACCGTCTTGCTTTTTACCACACAGCGGCGGGTGTNCTGCCGGAGGAAGTCCGCCGCCCGGGTTNCACTCTCCCGCCCGTCGCACTGAAGCACGGCGATGTAGGGATCACAGCGGGATTTCCGGTTGACGAATACCAGCAGCATGAACCCAANGACCATACTGCCGAAGACCGCCAGCGGAATCAGCCCCGCCGCCAGAACGATGCCCACGGCAATGGACCAGAAGAGGAAGGCAATGTCCAGGGGCTCTTTGATGGCGGTGCGGAAGCGGACGATGGACAGCGCGCCCACCATGCCCAGGGACAGCACCACATTGCTGGTAACCGCCAGGATAACCATGGTGGTAATCATGGTCAGGGCCACCAGGGTCACGCCGAAGCCGGAGGAGTACATGACCCCGGTGAAGGTCTTCTTGTAAACCAGGAAGATGAACAGGCCCAGGCCGAAAGCCAGGACCAGAGCCAGGCTCATGTCCAGGAGACTGACGCTGGTGACGTTCTCCAGAAAGCTGGATTTAAAGATGTCCTGAAAAGTCATAATGAATCGTTCCTTTCTTGATTATCCGTAAACGCGGCAGACCGCGTATTTGGAAAAGGCGCAGGTGTGCCGTCCGGGAAGCTGCACCGCTTCCCGAATGATATCCGGGAGGAATTCGTCCCACTTTACTTCCAGAATGGAAGGGGCGTCCCCGGCGGGGACGGTGACGGCGGCGGGATTCAGGAAGTCCGTGGACCCCAGTCCGGTGCGGATGTTGTAATCCAGGGTGACCCGCACGTTCCCGGCGGGGAAGACGAAAGCGTCCCGGGTGTAGTCCACAATCGTCTTGGGCCGGAGGCCGTTGGATTTCATTTTCCAATAGAGCTNTTGAATCAGCGGCCTTCCGCCGCCGGGCATCCAGTCCAGGTCTCCCTCCAGTAGGGACCGGACCTCCTGGGCGCTTAGAAGG
Organism: Oscillibacter sp. CU971; assembly: GCF_905219725.1. Classification (NCBI taxonomy): domain Bacteria; kingdom Bacillati; phylum Bacillota; class Clostridia; order Eubacteriales; family Oscillospiraceae; genus Oscillibacter; species Oscillibacter sp. CU971. The sequence goes on along the minus strand of NZ_CAJMXG010000040.1, from coordinate 14,490 downwards.
ACGGAGCGCTTGCCGCACAGGCCGTCCCGCTTAACCTTTTTCTCCAGGCAGATGTAGGAGGCGTCGCCGCTGTAATACCGTATTCGGAATTTCTCCCGCCGGGACACGCCGTCGATTTTCTCCCGCAGGGCCGTGTCCTTGGGGTCGTCGAAATACAGGCTCCGTATCTCGTAGCGGCCGTTCTGCCCGTGGCTGTCCCGCCGGGCCACGGCGGAAAGGCGGGAGGCAAGGATCAGGCGGTCGGCGGCGGTGATCTCGTGCTTCCACTCGTGCCGAGGTTTCATGCTGGAACTCCTTTCGTTCAACAGGATGGGGGCATCATACAGCGGCTTTCTTAGTTCAACCTTAAAAATGGAAATATGGGAAAAATTTTTTCTGGGGCCTGAACCGATTAAAACAGGCGGGATTTGCCGGATTCTACCGCTGGTCGGTTGCTTTTTTTCCGGGGTTGGGTGTAGACTGACAGGGAGGTGAAGCACATGAACAAACAGCAATTCGGAAATTTTATCGCGGAGAACCGGAAAGCCGCCGGGCTGACGCAAAAGGAATTGGCGGCCCGGGTCCATGTGACGGACAAGGCGGTGAGCAAGTGGGAGCGGGCTTTGAGCTACCCGGACGTGACGCTGCTGGAACCCCTGGCGGAGTCCCTGGGCCTGGGAGTGGAGGAGCTGATGGCCTGCCGGAGAGTGGAAGCGGCAATGGAACAGATAAAGGAGGAGCCTATGCGGACGATGGAGAAGGAAAAACCCGTGCAGAACTTATTGGAAATTTCCCGGGAAAGTATGCGGTCAGAGCGGCGGAAGCATATTTGGCAAACGGCCCTGGCCCTGGCGCTGATGCTGGCGGCGACCTTGGGGACCATTTGGTATTGCGGTACATACGTCCGTGAGCAGCTGGACAACACCATCGTGCTAAAGGAAACCGTGGGAAATGAGAACTACCTCTATGTGGAAAACCAGGGCCACTTGCTCCGCCTGAAGTGCGGGGCAGGTGTGGACTTCAACAGCATCACATTGGAAAGTGAGCATGGCGATGAGCGGTCCTATCGTATGGACTGCCGTTGGAACCGGCGGACCTATGAGGGAACCGTTTCCTCCTGTGAAGCAACAGGAAGCATTATCCTGGGCGGGATGATGGATGTGCAATTTGAAGTGGAGAGAGACCGGCTGTTCTGGTATGACGAGGTCAACTACACCAGCGAAGACTACTACCCGGACCCCTATAGTGAACCTAGAGGATTGCTTTATCTCTGTAACTTCCGCTTCTGGACCGGAAAATGGGACATGGAGNCCGGCGAGTGGAAGGACCGGGAAACCGTTCTGCTGGTGGAAGACTGCCTGAACGCCGTAGTGGACGACATCGATGGGGACGGGCACAACGAGGTGGTGGTCCGCACCCGCTGGCCGGAGAAGCCCTACATGGTCTACGACTGGTGCGGCGACAATCAAGTCAAGGAAATCGACCAGTTTTGGCTGGAAAACGTCTCCCCGGAATTGCAGGAACGGCTATTGACCATACCGGAAGAGTCTGCCCGGGCTCAAGCGAGGCTGGGCAGCCACCCGCCCGTCATCGGAGAGACCCTATAATCTATAAAAGAGGACCGTCCGCAGATCATGCGGACGGTCCTCATATATTGCGAGCAAAACTGTAAGCCGGGTTCTGTATTTGACAGCCATCTATCTAGGCGCGCTGTTGCCAACGCGCTCCAGCCACCCCGGGAGCGGCCGGGCCAGCCTTTCGGGGACGAACCCCGACGCTCCCATACCGGTGTTGCTCCGGATAGAGTTTANAGCATCGGANTGTTCCCAGNCGATGGGTGCGCTCTTACCGCACCTTTCCACCCTTACTGGAACGGAAAACCGAACCAGCGGTATATCTCTGTTGCACTTTTCCTGAAGTCGCCTTCGGCGGGCGTTACCCGTTATCCTTGCCCTGTGGAGCCCGGACTTTCCTCATGGACGGCCTTTCGGCCTGCCCACGCGGCTGTCTGTTTTCCTCGCGATGCACATTATACAGGCAAAGGACCAGCTTGTCAACCCGTCTCCCGGAGCCAGCGGGACAGTTCGTCCAGCTCCGGCGGCGTATGGAACCAGTGCTCCGCACCCTCCGCGATCCGCAGACGGCAGGAAAAGCGTTCCGTGAAGGCGAAGACGGTTTCCTCCGCCACCAGGGTGTCCCCGGAGCCCCGGAGGATGTCGGTGGGGAAGGGCCAGCGGTCAATGGGATGGCGGCGGATATAACCGTAATCGTCCCAGCAGAGGGTCTGGCCCATGGGGGTGGGAATTTCTCACTCCGCCTCCAGGCGTGTCTCGGAAATCTGGAACCAGCCCATCATGTCCCGGGTCAGGCGCTCCATGTCCACCACCGGGGAGAGAAACCAGGCGTGGCATATGTTTCGTTCCCGGCAGGCCAGAAGGCTGAAATAGGCCCCCATGCTGACGGCGAAAAGGCCGACGCTGGCCCAGCGGCTTTCGGCGTAGTTCAGGACAGCGGACAGATCCCGGACGCAAACAGGAGGCTTACAGCGAATGGGGCCGTCTTTTCGGTCCCCGTGCTCCGGCAGGTCAAAGCTTAGAATCTGGCAATGCGGGAACGCCTCTGCCAGGAGGCGGAAGGGGACGTCCGTTTTGCTGGACTGGGCCCCGTGGACGGCCACGATCACACGCTCCGAGGGGAAGCCCCAGAGCGCGGCGGGAATGGTTTTGATTTGAAAAAACTGCGGTTCCATCATGGATCTCCTTTCTTTTCCTGCCTGACAGAATATCACAATTTTCCTCCGCAGACAAGTCTTGCCGGAACGGCATTCCCGTGGTAAAATAGAGACGCGATTTTGGAAAACCCCCGCCAGAGGGCGGGAAGGATAAGGAGCGATTTTGGTGAAATTTGAGGAATATCTGTCCTCTTTGCGGAACAAAACCGTGGCCGTCATCGGCATCGGCGTATCCAACCGGCCCTTGATCGAGCTGCTGCTCTCCCGGGGCGTGGCGGTGACCGCCTGTGATAAAAAAGACCGGGCCACCCTAGGCGCTCCGGCGGAGGAGCTGGTGGGAAAGGGCTGCCGCCTCCGGCTGGGGCCGGACTACCTGAAAGACCTGACGGAGGACGTTATCTTCCGCACGCCGGGAATGCGGCCGGATCTGCCGGAGCTCAACGCCGCCGTGGAGCGGGGGAGCACGCTGACCAGCGAGATGGAGGTTTTCTTCGAGGTCTGCCCCTGTCCCATTCTGGCCGTTACCGGCAGCGACGGAAAGACCACCACCACCACCATCATTGCGGAGCTGCTCCGGGCGGCGGGAAAAACCGTCCACCTGGGAGGGAACATCGGCCACCCGCTGCTGTCCGAGACCGGAGGCATGAAGGCGGAGGACATTGCCGTGCTGGAACTGAGCTCTTTCCAGCTCATGACCATGACCCGAAGCCCCCATATTGCCGTCGTCACCAATCTGGCGCCGAATCATCTGGATGTCCACAAGGATTATGCGGAGTATATTTCTGCAAAGGAAAATATCTTTACACATCAGTCTGCAAGCGATATTGCCGTCTTTAATGCCGACAATGAGGTTACCCGGTCCTTTGTCGGACGCCAGCGGGGGACGCTCCGCACCTTCAGCCGCCGGGAAACGGTGGAGCGGGGGGCGTATCTTGCGCCGGACGATGCCGGAGAGGGACAGTCCATCTGGATGTCCAATGAAAACGGCCGCCGCCAGGTGCTTCCTCTGGCGGAAATCAAGCTTCCCGGGGTTCACAATGTGGAGAACTACATGGCCGCCATTGCCGCCGTGGACAGACNGGTTCCCGACAAGATTATCCGGGACTTTGCCAAAAACTTCGGCGGTGTGGAGCACCGGATTGAGCTGGTCCGGGAGCTGGACGGCGTGCGGTACTATAACGATTCCATCGCCTCCAGTCCCAGCCGGACCATTGCGGGACTGAATGCCTTCCCGGAAAAGGTCATCCTCATCGCCGGGGGGAAGGACAAGGGCATCTCTTACGGCAGCCTGGGCCCGGTGGTCAACGAGCATGTGAAGCTGCTGATTCTCTGCGGGGCCACCGCCGGGGTGATCCGCGCCTCAGTGGAACAGGCGGAAAACTACGGCGGTTTGGAAATCGCGGATGCGGAAGACTACCATCAGGCCGTCTCCCTGGCCCGGAGCCGGGCGAAGGAAGGNGACGNGATAATCCTGTCTCCCNCCAGCACCTCCTTTGACCGTTTCGCCAACTTTATGGAGCGTGGAAGGGTTTTCAAAGAGATCGTGAACAGCCTGAAATAAAACCAAGCCTCCGGCGCATAAAGTGTCCCGNGAGGTGGTAACGCATGGGCTTTTTCTACTACCGGCGGCGAATGGCACGGCGGAATTTGCTGGCTGTTCTAGCCTTTTCCGCCATGGCGGCAGCTATGGCGGCTGTGATTTTCGCCACAACCCAGATGCGGCCCATCCTGGTGAGCCTGGCCACCACCCGAGTTTCCAACATGGTAAACCGCATCGTCTCCGAGGCGGTGGACGAGGCCATCGACAGCGGAAACATCACCTACAGCGATCTGATTACCTTTGAAAAAGACAACGAAGGGCGGATTACCGCTATCTACAGCAACATGGCGGCTTTCAACCGGCTTCAATCCAACATTCTGGATATCATTTTGGCCCGGATCGACCAGGTGTCCACCCGGGAACTTTCCATTCCGGTGGGCAGCCTCTCCGGTTCCGTGCTTCTGGCGGGAAGGGGTCCCCGGATTTCCGTGCGGATGGAGTCGGTGGGCTCTTCCTCCGCCAATTTTGAGAACGAATTTACCTCGGCGGGCATCAACCAGACAAAGCATCAGATTGTGCTGAACATTGATGTGGCCGTCAGCATTCTGCTGCCGGGATTTTCCACAGCCACTACCGTTTCCAACGCCGTCACTGTGGCGGAGACCGTCATCGTAGGCTCCGTGCCGGACACCTACACGTATTTCAGCTCCACGCCGGAGAGCTACGTAAGCGACGCGAAGGACTATATACTGAACTAGGAGGACCACATGGACTACCGTGAAGAGATCAAGCAGCTGCGGGACGCGCTGAACGAGCACGGCTACAAATACTACGTGCTGGACGCGCCCACCATCAGCGATTATGAATACGACATGCTCAACCGCCGGCTGGAGGAGCTGGAGCTTCAGCATCCGGAGGAGGTAACCCCGGACTCGCCCACCCAGCGGATTGGCGGAAAGCCCCTGGAGGGCTTTGAGTCCTACACCCATGAGGTTCCCTTGGAGAGCTTGCAGGATGTGTTCAGCGGGGAAGAGGTGGCGGAGTTCTGCGAGCGGATGAACGAGGCGCTGGGGGTGGAAGCTGCCTACTCCCTGGAACCCAAGGTGGACGGCCTGTCTGTGGCGCTGGAGTACCGGGAGGGCGTTTTCGTCCGGGGCGCGACCCGGGGAGACGGGCGGACCGGGGAGGATGTGACGGAGAACCTGAAAACCATCCGCTCCATTCCAATGGTACTGCCGGACAAGCTGCCCCGGCTCATTGTCCGGGGAGAGGTTTATATGTCTCGGGCCGTCTTTGAGGAGCTGAACGCCCAGCGGGAAATTCAGGGAAAACCCTTGCTGGCAAATCCGCGAAACGCTGCCGCCGGCTCCCTCCGGCAGCTGGACCCGAAGGTTTGCGCGAAGCGGAAGCTGGACATTCAGGTCTTTAACCTGCAATTGGCGGAGGGAAAGGAATTTGTCTCTCACCAGGAGACACTGGATTATCTGGTCTCTCAGCGGTTCCGGGTCATTCCCCACAAAACCCTTTCAGGGACCTTGGNGTGTCAGGAGGAAATTGCACGCATTAACGATGAACGTCTGGATTACCCCTTCGATATCGATGGCGCAGTTGTAAAGGTTAACTCCTTGAGTGACCGAGAAAAATTAGGCAGTACGGCGAAGTTTCCAAAATGGGCGGTGGCCTTTAAGTATCCGCCGGAGAAAAAGCCTGCTCAAGTGCTGGATATTGTCATTCAAGTAGGCCGTACCGGCGTGCTGACTCCGAAGGCAGTGTTGACGCCTGTCCGCTTAGCAGGGACAAACGTGACCAACGCGACATTGCACAACCAGGATCTCATCAAGGAAAAGGACATCCGCATCGGAGATACCGTGGTTGTCCAGAAAGCAGGGGAGATCATACCGGAAGTGGTGGAGGTAGATTTCTCTAAGCGCCCGGAGGGNACAGNGCCTTACCGCTTCCCGGAGGTCTGTCCGGTCTGCGGCGCGCCGGTCCGCCGGGATGAGGATGGCGTGGCCATTCGCTGTACCGGGGCGGAGTGCCCCGCCCAGCTCCTGCGGAATCTGACTCACTTTGCCAGCCGGAACGCCATGGACATTGACGGCTGCGGCCCCGCCGTGGTGCAGCAGCTCATCGACAGCGGCATGGTGTCCAATCCGGCGGACCTCTATGGCCTGGAAGCGGAGAAGGTGGCAAAGCTGGAACGGATGGGAAAGAAGTCCGCGGAGAATTTGCTGGCGGCCATTGCGCGTTCCAAGTCCAATGATCTGTCCCGGCTAATTTTCGGACTGGGTATCCGGCAGGTAGGGGAAAAGGCGGCAAAGGTGCTGGCCGCGCACTTTCGCAGCCTGGACGCCCTGTGTGCCGCTGGAGTGGAAGAATTGACGGAAATTGACGATGTGGGCGGCGTGACGGCTCAGTGCGTGGTGGATTATCTGTCCTCTTCTCAGGCCAAAGATTTGATCCAGCGCCTGAAAGACGCCGGGGTCAACATGGAGAGCACGGCGGAGCTGGTGGACGAGCGGTTTGCCGGGATGACGTTTGTCCTCACCGGGACCCTTAGCCGTTTTGACCGCAAGGCTGCACAGGCGATGATTGAGGAGCGGGGCGGCAAAGCCGCCGGGTCTGTCTCTAAGCGAACCACCTATGTAGTGGCGGGGGAGGCCGCAGGCAGCAAGCTGAAAAAAGCGGAGGACTTGGGCATCCCTGTTTTAACAGAAGAAGCCTTTGCAAAAATGCTGGAATGACAGAAAAGAGCGGCGGGTTTCCCGCCGCTCTCAGTTGCTTTACTTGTCGAAAGCCGGATTCATATAGTAAACGTTCTTCTCATTCATTTTGTCCTTTGCTAACCGTAGACCCTCGCCGAAGCGCTGGAAGTGGACAATTTCCCGGGCCCGGAGGAATTTGATGACATCGCTGACGTCCGGGTCGTCGGAGAGGCGGAGGATGTTGTCGTAGGTTACGCGGGCTTTTTGCTCTGGTGCAATCACGAAAGTGCAACCTGGGGCTAAAAATTCCAGTGTATCTCAATGGGAACATCGCGAGTGCCAGGGATGCGCTTGCCTACAGTGATGTGGTCGATGAGAATTTCCACGATTTCCCGTGTTAAGTGTTCTAGGTTTACATACCGCTCCACCAGGGCTTTTCGGCTATCTCCCACGGCAATCCTGTCCACCAATTCCGAAAGCTGACGCTGACCGTCCAGCAGGACACGCTCCAGCCGGGATTTCTCGGCGGAAAACNCTTTTGAGAGAGCAGAGAAGTCGCTGTCGTTGAGCAGACCCTTGACCTTATCCATGTACAAGTCCCGCAGTCCCTTGGTGTACTCGGCAATCCGTTTCTCATAGGCAGAGAGGGTGTCCAGGAGCTGCCGTTTCTGGCCTTGCAGATTTTCGCAAAACTCAATGCTTCGCTCCAATTCGTCCTTGTCCAGATACGCCGCTGCCAGCCGGTTCAGTTCGTCAATCACCATCCGCTCCAGCTTTTCCACCGAAATGAAGGAGNCAATACAGGCATCCTTTGCCACATGGCGGTTGGAGCATNGGAGGTAGTGCCGCCCGCGATTTTTTGAGGAGCGCATGGTGTAGCCGCAGTTGGCGCAGATCGCTTTCCTGGCGAACAATCCCACAGTGCCACAGTCAAAGGGCTTGGCCCGCTCCGCGATCATGGACTGCACCCGGTTCCAGAGGGGGCGGTCAATAATGGCCTCGTGGGTTCCCTCCACGCGATACCACTCGCTTTGAGGGCGAGGCTTGTTCTGCTTGGTCTTATAGGACACACTGCCATATTTGCCTTGTACCATATTGCCGATATAAATCTCATTGGTGAGCATATCGGAGATGGCGAAGTATTTCCATAGAGTACTGTTTTTCCGCTTGGGCTGCTGGTAGCGCAGGCCGTGGAGCCGCTTGTACTCGGTGGGATTGGGAATACCCCGGTCGTTGAGCATCCGGGCGATGGCCGTCTTGCCGTAGCCCTGGGAAAAGAGGGTGAATACCTCCCGGACAACGGCGGCGGCCTCCTCGTCGATAATCAGGTGGCCTTTCTGGTCGGGGTCTTTTTGGTAGCCGTAGAGGGCAAAGGCCCCGATGTGGAAACCGTTCTGCCGCCGGTTGGTGAGGACGCTGCGGATGTTCTCCGACATATCCTCCAGATACCACTCGTTCACCAGCCCATTGATCTGACGGGACTTCTTGTTGCCCTTGTTGGCGGTGTCGGCATTGTCCACGATGCTGACAAAGCGGATGCCCCAGATAGGGAAGAGGCCGTGGATGTACTTCTCTACCAACTCCAACTCACGGGTAAAGCGGGATTGGGTCTTGCAGAGAACGATGTCAAAGCGATGGGCCTTTGCGTCCTCCAGCAAGCGGTTAAATTCGGGCCGCCTGCGGTCTGAACCTGTGTAATCATCATCACTGTAAAGGTTATAAACTTCCCACCCCTGTTCCATCGCGTATTGCAGCAGCATGGCCTTTTGGTTCTGGATGCTGTTGCTGTCGTCGGTTTCAAATTGCTTGTTTCTATCTTCTTCGGATAAACGGCAGTAGATCGCTGCTTTCATGTTCATATCTCCTTAGAGATAGGACAAGCTGTTTCCTGCTTACAGTATAGCACACAGAAAACAGCTTGTCACATTATTTTTGGGCTATGGCCTGTTTTTCCTTTTCCAGCTGATTGATCAACTCGGTCAGCTTGTGCGTGAAATTTTCTCTTGTTGTTTTCGTGGAGCCATCTTTGAAAATGCTTTTGCATAGCTCCTGTGTCTGCAAATAACATCACCCAGCCTTTCACAACAACCTATGCGAAATTGCCTGTCCATTAGTCATCTGCGGCAGGGGAGAGGGCGGGCGGTTCCATCAGATTTTTCAGACGTGCCAGCTTGTCCTGCGCGGTGGCCCTGCGGAAGTTCTCTCCCGAAAAACGGATAGGGGCGCACACCTCCAACAGCCGGTCATAGATGCGGGCGTGGGCGGTGTCCTGGGGGTGCTGCAAGTCTTGAAGGGACAAGTTGGTGGTGACGATCAGCGGCCTGCGACTGCGGTAGCGGCTGTCAATGACGTTGTAGACCTGTTCCAAACCGTACTCCGTCCCGCGCTCCATGCCAAAGTCATCCAGGATAAGCAGCGGAGCACGGCACAGGCGGGCTATGTACTCGTTGCGGCCCTCAAAGTTGGCGGTCAGGTCGTTCAGTATCAGGGCAAAGTTTGTCATGCGGACGGCTACTTCCTGCTCCATCAGAGCGTTGGCGATGCAACCGGCGAAGTAGCTTTTGCCAGTCCCCACGCCTCCCCACAGCAGATAGCCGATGTTCTCGGTCTGCATGGTCGGCCAATTCTCAACGTCAAAGCGGGCGTGTTTCATCTGTGGGCATTTCCCATTGTCGTTGGCAAACGTCCATGTCCGCATAGCCGGGTCAGTAAAGCCCTTGCCTTTCAAATCAGCCACGGCCTGACGGTGACGGCGGGCCTCCTGCTCCGCTGCCTCCCGGTCAAGCCTCTCCTGCTCACAGCGGCAGGGGTGGGGGAGCAAGCGCCCCTCAAACGGCGGCGCGTCCATGCGGAATTGCTTGGGGGTGCGGCACTTGCCGCAGTACAAAAGGCCGTCCTCACCGGTGTAGTCCCCCGGTTCCAGCCGGGTCACAGTAATGCGCTTGATGATGCTGTCAAAATCATTCATAGGCTCTCGCCCTCCTTGCACGAATAGTCAGCTACGCCTTTACCCTTGCGCTTGTCCTCCTTGGCCCAGCGGCGGATAGTGGCGGCGTGGCTCTTGTAGGTCTTGCCAGTGGAGGTCATGTATTCAGACAGCCGTTCAATGTACTCCTGCCAGACGGTGGGGAAGTCGGCTTGCAGTTCGGCAATCTCCGCCTCGGTCAGAAAGACGTTTCCATAGCGGCCAAAAATGCGGGCGCTCTCACTCACTCCACTCAAGTTATTCTTCAAGTTACTATTACTTATTTTATTAGGGGCCAATTTTCTGGCTATCTGACGACCGGTTTTTTGGCTATCAGAGGGCCAACTTCCTGGCTGTCTGGCAGCCAGTTTTCTGTCCATCAGACGGTCAATTTCCTGGCCGTCAGGCTGTTTCACATAGATACGATTGGGCATCCCATTCCCACAGCGCCGCCGCTCAATCAGCCCAGCCGCCTCCAACTCGTTCAAAGCATTCTTGACGGTTGAGGGGCCTTTGTCCACCATGTCAGCCAGCTTATTGAGCGGAAAAACTACGAAAATATTTCCGTCCTCGTCTGTCCAGCCGTTGGTGCGGGAGAGGTTTGACCTGTCCAGCAGGACGGCATACAGCACCTTGGCGGTCTGTGTCAGTTCGGCCCCCAGCAGGAAACGGGGATAGGGCAGATATGGGAGCGGCTTGGTGTCCGCTGTCATGTAGTCAGCAATCGTGTTCACCTCCCGATTTGTGGGCCGTTAGAGGGCCGTTTTGGGGGTTCGGAATGATAACATACACCCCCCCTATTGACCACGCCCCAAAAGTCCTTGATTTGCAAGGGTTTCAAATCTCTATTTGTCCACGCCTGATGCCCTGCGCCGCCGCTCACTGGCGGCTTTCTGTCGGCGGTGGACAATGGGCGCACAATCGGGGCAGTATTTCGCCCGGTTGGAGCCGGGGCGGAATAGTCCCCGGCATTCGGCGCAAATCTTCATATCACGCTGGGGCAGCAGGGCGGCGCACAGTTCCCCGTCCAGCGGCAGGACAGCGGCCCGGAACCAGCGGCAGATCAGCGAGAAGGAAATCGCCTGCGGGCAAACACATTCCTCCCCATCGTCCAGCAACAGACAATTCCCTTGGTCGTAGTTACAGCAGCTATGTACCAGCCGCCGGACAGTCCGATATTGCTGATAGGTCATCGCTCCTGTTCCTCCCTGCGCTGGGTCTGGCCCTCCCTGGCAAGCTGGTCGGCGGCCTTTTTCAGAGTTTCCACCGCTTTGATGTCCTCACGCATGGAGCGCATTGTCAGATAGTCGGCCTCTTTCTCGGTGGTCAGCGTTTGGGCCTCAGCCCTCCATGCCTTGGGGGTGATGGCCTCGCCGGATGCTTTCAGCGTGTCCAGGTATCGGACGGCGGTATCGAACAGGACAAGGTCGGCGCTGTGGCGCTGCTCGAATTGCTCACGCTTGGCCGGGGCAATCTTGTCCAGCTTTTGGCGGACAGGCTTATACTTTTGATACTGCGCCCACATTTCCAGCCGTTCAGTCAAAACAGAAATGCGCCTCTCCGCTTTAACAATCTTGCCGCGCAAATCATAATAATCACCGTTCATGGCGGAATCTTTTTCGTAGAGTTCCGGCATGGACGAAATCCCGTTTGCCTGCAAAAAATTGAACAGCGCAACATTTTCTTTGAGGGCCTTGACCCTGGCATATTGGGAGGCTGGGGCGGTGTCCTGCCTCGCCTGGAAAAGAAAATCCATGATACTTTCTCGGCCCGGGGGCTGGCTGGATTGCTCCTTGCTCCAGTTGTAAAGCCGGGTGATGCGGGCTTTGATTTCTTTCAGCAGCTTGTTGTCGGCGGCGATTTCCCGGTTGATATTGCCTTTCTCGGTGGCAATGCCCCTGCGCTCCATCTGACTGGCAGCAGGCCCCATGTGGACACTGGGGATTAGGTCAACGCCCTGCCTTTTGTAACTGCGGTGGTCGATGCGCTCCGGCCTGCCTGCGGCCTCCAACGTCCGGTTGGCGTAAGCCGCCCACGCCGCCCGCCACTTCTCGGCGTTCTCCCGCCGGTTCCAGTCGGTGGTGTCCTCCCGATGATTTTTCCAGCCGCCTTTGCCGTCAGGGATGCGCTGGCCCTGGCCGTCCAGATCGTACACCTTGCGGCACTTCGCGCCCACTTGCCATTTTCTTTTATGGGCCGAATTGTCAGCATGATATGGGCGTGGGGATTGCCGGTTCCTTTATCGTGGATGGCGAAGTCGGCGCACATTCCAGTGTCAACGAAATTGTCTTTGACATAGGCCCGGACAAGGGCAAGCTGCTCCGCCCTGGACAACTCAACTGGCAAGGCCACTTCAATTTCCCTGGCAAGCTGGGCGGTGCTGGATTTCTCGATTTGCTCAACGGCGTTCCAGAGGGTGGAGCGGTCTTGAAACTCCGGCGGAGCGTGGGCAGGCAGCATGATTTCCGTGTGGACAACGCCGCCTTTGCGAGTGTAGTCATGGGTCAAGCCGTCCCACTCATTCACCAGCTTTTGACCGCTCCGATAGGCGGCAGCGGCCACAGCGGACTTGCCCTTGCTCCGTTGAATGATTTGGATGGGACAATGAAAGATTGCCGTAAAAACGCACCTCCTTTCAGTGCTGGATATTGGCCCTGCCGGAAAGTGACAGACGCGAAGCGGGTGTCACTTTCTGGCGGGGGTGCAGGGGTTTGGGGGCGCAGCCCCCATCGCGTCCGTAGGACGCAACAGCCCCCGGCAGGGCGCACGACACCGGCCACGGTGTATAAGTGCGCCATTCGGACTGGGGATTACTCCGCAACCTCGTTTTTGGGCGTTTTTCCCGCCAACTCCTGCGCCCCCGGCAGCCGGGAGAGGGCAATCAAGAACGCCTTGACTTCCTCGCCCTCCATCTCCACAACAACAGGGAAAACGCCCTCCAAAATGGCCCCTCGTCCAATCAGCCGGTGCGTCCTGGCCCGGTGTTCCTCGCTACGTTTTTTGTTCAGCAAAATTTTCTGACGGTTCTGCAACTGGCCGATTTTCTTCTCGACCTGCTGTTCCTCCTGGGGCTTGTCCATAGCTGTCAATCCTCCTTTTCCAGCCAGCCATTTTTGGCAAAAATCTTTTGCAACTTTTTGAGTGCGCCGGTCACGCTGTCACAGGCGCAACTCCCGCTGATGCCCTCGTCCGCCGCTATCTCCCGAAATTTTTTCTTCAAGGCATACCGGGCATGGAGCCGCCGCGCCTGGGTGGGGGATAGCTGGGAGATGGCCTCCGCCAGATGTTCCAATAGCAGTTCTTCAGCGACCTCGTCAATCTCCCGAATAATCAAATCTTCCGGGGACTGCACCAGGAACATGGCGTGGTTTTCAATGCCGGGGCTGCAATCCATAGAGTAAACGTGATAGTAACTTTTCCTGCCTTCCTGCCGGTTCTCGTAGAGCCGACATTCCTCCATGACGGCGGCAACCTCGTCCGGCACTTCAATGAATGTGTCCTTTGTGTAGAGCGGGTAATAGTGCTTGCGTAAATTGATGATTGCCATGCCGCCCTCACTTCCCCTGGGGGTGGTCTGTGTAATAGCGGCGGAGATTGCACAGGCCACGGCGGATGGAGAGACACACGTTGCTGTTGTGGACGCGCTCACGGTCTGCAATCTGTTGCTGGGTCAGCCCTCCCAGGTAGTAGGCACAGAGGCGGCGGGCCTGGGTGGGAGTAGCGTAGGCCAGAGCCTCCCGCAAGGCAGCTACCAGCCGGTCACGCTCGGCCCGTTCTTCCGCCAGCATGACAAGCTGCTCCGGGGACGGGCTGTGTTCCAGGGCATAGTTCTCCGTCCAGTCGAAAGCGTCCAGCGAGTAGAACGCCCGGTGATACCGCTTGCGGCGCTCGTAGTTCCGCATTTCCCTGACGGACTGGCACAGCACGTCAAAGACTTCCTCGCTGACCTCCACCAGCTTGTCCTGCTGACAGTGGGGATAGTGGAGCCGTAGGTTGATGACTTTCATTTTGACCTCCTAAATGACAGGAGGGACAAGCAGCCGAAACTGCTTGTCCCTCCCGGTGATGGAGCGTGTTGCCCCTCACCTTATAGCCCACTTGGGAGACCAATCGTTAAGTAGGTTTTTTGAAGAATTTCATAAACTTTTTGCGGACGGCCTCAATGCTGTAATGGACAGCAGCCTTGGTACAGTCCTCCATCTCGCATCTCGGCAATCTCCGCATAGCTGAAATCGTACAGCGCATAGAGCAAAAACCGCTCCCGTTGGGTGTCGGTGCAGAGTGCCAACACCGCCAGAATTTCATCCAGCGTTTCCCGCTGGCAGACCAATTCCTCCGGGGTAGCGCAGTAGGGCAAGCGCCCTCGGTGCTGATTATGTACTCGTCAAAGTCTCACCCGTCCCAATGCCGCCTCTGTTCGTGGGCAAGGTTCTCCGCCTTGTGGTCGGCCTGGGTGAGAAATTCGTAGACCTCCACCGACACGGACACAGCCTGCCCATAGTAGTTGATGGTAATTTCCATCGTCCTTTCCTCCGTTCAGTTTTTTAGGGGCTGAACGGAGGGGGCGGGG
>NZ_CAJMXG010000039.1:0-17620 GCF_905219725.1 Oscillibacter sp. CU971 | reverse complement strand
GCTTCTGAGCGCCTGCGGCGGGACGGACGCCTCCGTTCCGGCGGGGAGGGCTCCGCCGCAGGCGCTCAGAAGCAGCGCCAGACAGAGCAGGAGGACAGGGATCTGCCGTTTCATGGAAGGACCTCCTTGTTTGGTTGTTTTTCGACCTGATTATAAGCCGTTCCGGCGGGCTTTGTCAATGAAGCGCGGAGCGTTGCCGCTTTGCCTTCCATTTTGCCGGCTTTTTGAGGTTCATGGCGGCAAACTTAAGCCTCATCCAGTTGGAGACTTGAGCCAGACCACAATAAAAGGTATAACGCATACCTCCTTTGAACCTCGCCGCGCCGTCTTGGCGTTGGGAGAAAGAATTTTTTGGGAAAGCTTTGAAATAAGAAATAACGGGAAGCCATTGACAAAAGGGCTTTCCGGCCCCTATAATAAAAACGGAAACCCATGGGCCCCTAAGAGAGGGCCGACTATGAAAGCTAGGGGTGGAGAGAGATGAACAGTATCCGAAAGAAGATCACGGTATGCCTGATGGCGACGGTGCTGGCCGCGCTGTTTGTGGTGGGAGGCGCCAGCATTGGCCTGAACTACCGGAGCACCATCGCCACAGTGGNCCAGATGATGACGCAGACCGCCGTACTGGCNGCGGAACGCATTGAGGAAGAGCTGATTGCCTATAAGAATGTGGCCATGGACACGGGCCGCATCACCCAGCTGGCCGATTCCGACACGCCGCTGGAGGAAAAGCGGAGCATCATCGATGAGCGGGCCAGCCTCCACGGCTTCCAGCGGGGCAATGTCATCGGCTTGGACGGCATCAGCATTTTCGACGGGAAGGACTATTCCGACCGGGAGTATGTGCAGCAGGCCCTAAGCGGAAACGTTTATGTTTCGCAGCCCCTGGTCAGCAAGATTACGGGGGAGCTGACCATTATGGTTGCCGCGCCTCTTTACTCCAACCGGGGGCTCGTTGCGGGGGCGGTCTACTTTGTTCCCCCGGAAACCTTTTTGAACGACATCGTGTCCTCCATCAAGGTCAGCGAAAACAGCCGGGCCTATATGATCAACAAAGACGGAGACACCATTGCCGACATCACCTTGGAGACCATCACCACNCAAAACATCGAGCGGGAGGCCNAGAGNGACTCCTCTTTGAAGCAGCTTGCCGCCATCCACGCGGAGATGCGGCAGGGGAAGGTGGGATTCGGCAGCTTCCACGACACCGACGGCCCCCGTTTCGCGGCTTACGCCCCGGTGGATGGAACCAACGGCTGGAGCGTGGCGGTCACCGCGATGAAGAAGGACTATCTGGCAGATACATATTTCGGTATGCTTATTGATGTGCTGGTAATCGTGGCCTCCATTCTGGCTTCCATCGTGGTGGCGCTGAAGCTGTCCAGCAACATCAGCGATCCCATGCGGGCCTGCGCCCAGCGGATGAAGCTGCTGGTGGAGGGTGACTTGAAGGCCCCCGTTCCCCAGACCCAGGGAAAGGACGAGACGGCGGAGCTGACCCGTTCCACGGCGGAGATGGTGACGGGGCTGAATACCATCATCAACGACATCAGCTACCTCCTTACGGAGATGGCCAATCAGAATCTGGACATCCGCTCCGCCCACCGGGAGGCCTATGTGGGGGACTTCCAGAATATTCTCCAGTCCATGCGGACATTGAAGGTGGAGCTCAGCGGCACCATGCGGCAGATCAACGCCTCCGCCGGGCAGGTGTCCTCCGCCAGCAACCAGGTGTCCATGGGCGCGCAGAGCCTGAGCCAGGGCTCCATGACCCAGGCCAGCTCCATCGAAGAGCTGGCGGCCACCATCACGGAGATTTCCGACAGCGCCAAGCGGACCGCCGCCGCCGCCGAGGAGGCGGGGCGCTTCGTGGGGCAGGCCGGAGGGCAGCTTGGAATCAGCGTGGAGCACGTCAAGGGGCTCAACGCCGCCATGGAGAAGATTTCCGGCTCTTCCGAGGAAATTTCCAAGATCATTGCCACCATTGAAAACATTGCCTTCCAGACCAACATTCTGGCCCTGAACGCCGCCGTGGAGGCCGCCCGGGCGGGCAGCGCCGGCAAGGGCTTCGCCGTGGTGGCCGACGAGGTGCGCAACCTGGCCACCAAGTCCGACCAGGCCGCCAAGGCCACCAAGGAGCTGATTGAAAGCTCCATCGCCGCCGTCACCGAAGGAAGCCGGGCGGTGGGAAATGTCACCGAGTCTTTGGAGCGGACCAGCGAGTCCGCCGGCCACGTAACCGCGCAGATGGATATCGTGGTGGAGGCTGTGGAAAACCAGACCTCCGCCATCAACCAGGTCACCGAGGGCATCGATCAGNTNTCCTCCGTGGTCCAGACCAACAGCGCCACGGCCCAGGAGAGCGCCGCCGCCAGCGAGGAGCTGTCCGCCGAGGCGGCCAGCCTGAAGCAGCTGGTGGACCAGTTTACCTTAGCCAAGGACTGAGGCGGGCCGCGTTCGATGGCTGCGGCGGACGCCGTCACTGGCAATTTA
This sequence comes from Oscillibacter sp. CU971, assembly GCF_905219725.1. Lineage (NCBI taxonomy): Bacteria > Bacillati > Bacillota > Clostridia > Eubacteriales > Oscillospiraceae > Oscillibacter > Oscillibacter sp. CU971. The sequence continues at coordinate 15,127 of NZ_CAJMXG010000039.1, read as the reverse complement.
CTGTAAAAAAGGGCCCCGCGGATACGCCGCGGGGCCCTTTTTGTGGCTACATCCACGAAAATACGGCAAATCCTGAAAAGACCGTTGACAAAATCAGGATTTTTGCTACAATAGATAGCGTTCAAANGGCGTACGCCTTTTTTTCATGGTTTGCAGACAAACCATGAGGGGAGTTGTATGCGCCTGGAAGACACAAAAATTTTTGGAGGTTTGCAATGAAGAAGTTTTTCAGCATGCTGCTGGCACTCGTGATGCTTTTGGCTCTCGCGGGCTGCGGCGGCAACGACAAGACCCCCGCGCAGGATCAGGGCGGCTCCTCTGACGCCGGCCAGACCCAGCAGGACGGGGACTCCGGCGAGGCGGGCGACGCCGCCGCCACCCTGGAGGACGGTATCGGCGACTACCACATCGGCATTGTCACCGGCTCCGTCTCCCAGTCCGAGGATGACCGCCGCGGCGCCGAGGCCTTCCAGGCCAAGTACGGCGAGGACAAGGTCACCCTGGCCATCTATCCCGACAACTTTACCGAGGAGCTGGAGACCACGATCCAGACCATCGTGAATATGTCCGACGACCCCCTGATGAAGGCCATTGTCGTCAACCAGTCTGTCCCCGGCACCACCGAGGCTTTCCGCCAGATCAAGGAGCGCCGCCCCGACATCATCTGCATCGCCGGCGAGGCCCACGAGGACCTGCCCGAGATCGGCTCCGCCGCCGACCTGGTGTGCAACAACGACTTCGTGTCCCGCGGCTATCTGATCATCCGCACCGCCCACGAGCTGGGCGCGGACACTTTCGTCCACATCTCCTTCCCCCGCCACATGGCTTATGAGACCATGAGCCGCCGTGTGGCCGTCATGGAGGAGGCCTGCAAGGAGTTCGGCATGAAGTTCGTCCTGGATACCGCTCCCGACCCGACTTCCGACATGGGTATCCCCGGCGCTCAGGCTTATATCCTGGAGAACGTCCCCGCCTGGGTTCAGANGTACGGNGANAACGCCGCCTACTTCTGCNCCAACGACGCCCACACCGAGCCCCTGCTCAAGCAGCTGGTGGAATACGGCGGCTACTTCATCGAGGCCGATCTGCCCTCTCCTCTGATGGGCTATCCCGGCGCTCTGGGTCTGGACCTCACCGAGGAGGCCGGCGACTTTGAGAAGATTCTGGCTAAGGTCGAGTCCGCTCTGGTGGAGAAGGGTGCAGCCGATCACTTCGGTACCTGGGCCTACTCCTATGGCTACACCCTGTCCGCCGGTCTTGCGGAGCACGCCAAAAACGTCATCAACGGAGTCAGCGAAATCACGGACATGGACGCCGTGGCTGCGGCCCTGAACGTATACTCTCCCAAGGCTCAGTGGAATGGCGCGGGCTACACCAACGCCACCACCGGAGTCAAGAGCGACAATGTGTTCCTCATCTATCAGGACACCTATATCATGGGCGACCCCGGCCGCTTCATGGGCAACGCCGACGTGGAGATTCCCGAGAAGTACTTCACCGTCAGCTGATTCAATTCAAAAATTGTCNGCCGCACGGGGAGGAGGACCTGTCCTCCTCCCCGCGCTGGCTTTGACCGGGGCGGCATGAGTCCCCGCCCGGCGCCGGGGATCGGCGCGCGGAACAAATGAGATAGGGTGGATGTATGACAAACAACGTGAACCCCTTGCTGCAAATGCAGAACATCAAAAAGGACTTCTTTGGCAATCAGGTCCTCACCGATATCAATTTTACCCTGGGTGAGGGCGAGGTTTTGGGCCTGTGCGGCGAGAACGGCGCGGGCAAAAGCACCTTGATGAAAATACTCTTCGGCATGGACGTCATCCGGGAGACCGGCGGCTACGGCGGCGACATCCTGATTGACGGCCAAAAAGTGGAATTCAACACGCCTTTCGACGCGCTGGAGGCGGGTATCGGCATGGTACATCAGGAGTTTTCCCTGATCCCCGGCTTCTCCGCCACAGAAAATATCCTCCTGAATCGGGAGCCCTGCAAAAAGAATATTGTTTCAGAGGTGTTCGGAGACCGTCTGAACACGCTGGATTATAAGGAGATGGACCGGCGTTCCTCCGCCGCCATCGAAAAAATGGGCGTCGCCATCGACGCGAATATGGTCATCAGCGACATGCCCGTGGGACACAAGCAGTTTACGGAAATCGCCCGGGAGCTGAGCAAGGACCAGCTGAAGCTGCTGATTTTGGACGAGCCCACCGCCGTGCTGACGGAAAANGAGGCCGAGGCCCTGCTGGAATCCATCCGGGGCATGGCCGCCCGGGGCATTTCCGTCATCTTCATCACCCACCGCCTCCATGAGATTCTGGCGGTGTGCGACAAGGTGGTGGTCATGCGGGACGGTTTCGTGGTCCGGGATGTTCCGGCAAAAGAGACCAGCGTAGAGGACATCACCAAGTGGATGGTGGGCCGGGACGTGCAGAGCGCCGCCGCGGGCGAGGCCCGGAGCAATGACGGGGCCCGGACCATCATGTCCATCCAAAACCTCTGGGTGGACATGCCCGGCGAGACGGTGCGCGATGTCTCCCTTGATATCAAGGAGGGCGAGATTCTGGGCATCGGCGGCCTGGCGGGCCAGGGCAAGCTGGGCATCCCCAACGGCGTCATGGGCCTTTATGAGGCCGGCGGCAAGGTGACGTTCAACGGCGGGGAGATCCCCTTGAACGATCCCCNGAAGTGCCTGGATTCCTCCCTGGCCTTCGTGTCGGAGGNNCGGCGGGAGGTGGNCCTCCTGCTGGATGAGAGCCTGGAGTGGAACGTGGCGTTCCCCGCCATGCAGATCCAGGAGAAGTTCTTGAAAAAGCTGCTGGGCGGCTTTATCAAGTGGCGGGACGAGAAGGGCATCCACAAGGTGACCCAGAAATATATCGACGAGCTGCAANTCNAATGCACCAGCTCCAAGCAGAAGGCCCGGGAGCTCTCCGGCGGCAACCAGCAGAAGGTGTGCCTGGCCAAGGCCTTTGCCCTGGAGCCCAAGTTCCTCTTCGTGTCGGAGCCCACCCGGGGCATCGACGTGGGCGCCAAGGCCCTGGTGCTGGAGGCGCTGAAGAAGTTCAACCGGGACAGCGGCGTTACCGTCGTCATGATCTCCTCCGAGCTGGAGGAGCTGCGGCAGACCTGCGACCGCATTGCCATCATCTCCGGCGGACATGTGGCGGGCATCCTGCCGGCGGCGTCGTCCTCCGAGGAGTTCGGCCTGCTGATGGTCAGCCAGGTCATATAAGGAGGTGGGTCGTAATGAGTGAGAAAAAAGACTATAATTATANCAGTCCATCCANNTTCAACGNCGAGATGAAAACCATTCCGCCGGCGCGTTGGCCTACAGAGCTGGAAAAGGCGCAAATGGGCACCATGACGGCAATGGTCTCCTCTTTCGGCCTGCCTCGGATCATCATCTCCGGGTTTTTGCTGGTCCTCTTCATCCTGACACCCTTTGTCGGGGTTGATCTGCCCACTCAGATCACCAACATCATCAACCGCTTCAGCTGGAACGCGGTGCTGGTCCTGGCCATGGTGCCCATGATTCATGCGGGCTGCGGATTGAACTTCGGACTGCCCCTGGCAATTATCTGCGGCCTTCTGGGCGGCACGCTGTCCATCCAGCTGGGCTTTACCGGCCCCATGAGCTTTTTGATGGCGGTGCTGATTGCCACGCCTTTCGCAGTGATCCTGGGTGGGGGCTACGGCCTGCTTTTGAACCGCATCAAGGGCGGCGAGATGATGATTGCCACCTATGTGGGTTTTTCCGTCATGTCCTTTTTCTGCATGATGTGGCTGCTGCTGCCCTATTCCAGTCCCACCATGGTCTACGGCCTCTCGGGCAACGGCCTGCGGCCCACTATTTCCCTGGACGGCTTCTATAATCAGGTGCTGGCCAAGATCCTGCATATCAAAATCGGGAACATTGAAATCCCCACGGGCTCTTTGCTGGTCTTCGCACTGCTGGCCTTTTTGATGTGGGCGTTCCTGCACACCAAGACCGGCACCGCCATGACGGCGGTGGGTTCCAACCCCGCTTTTGCCCGGGCTGCGGGCATCAACGTGGACCGGACCCGGATGCTCTCTGTTATCATGTCCACCTGGCTGGGGGCCATGGGCATTTTGATGTATCAGCAGGGCTTCGGCTTTATCCAGCTTTATAATGCCCCCAACAACCTGACCATGCCCACGGTGGCGGCCATCCTGATCGGCGGCGCCTCGGTCAATAAAGCCAGTATCCCCAATGTAATTATCGGTACAATTTTGTTCCAGGGAATCGTGACCATGACCCCCACGGTCATGAACTCCGCGATCCACATGGACATGAGCGAGGTCATTCGGATTATCGTCTCTCAGGGCATGATCCTGTACGCTCTGACCAGAAAGACGGAGGGTGTGAAATGAACGGGAAAAAGAACATCCCCGCCGGGAAGAGGCTTTTGGAGCTGGTGCGGAACAACGCCGTGCCCATCATGTTCATCATCATCTGCGCCATTTTTATCCCCATGGCGGGCTTCTCTCCCAGCTACCTGCTCAATGAGATCGTCACCCGTATGGGCCGGAACCTGTTCCTGGTTCTCTGCTTGCTGTTCCCCATTATGGCGGGCATGGGCCTGAACTTCGCCATGACGCTGGGCGCCATGGGCGCGGAGATCGCCGTCATTCTGGTGGCGGACTGGCAGATCTGGGGCATTCCCGGCGTGGTGCTGGCCATGATCCTGTCCATTCCTTTCTCCGCCCTGCTGGGCTTCATCTGCGGCACGCTGCAAAACATGGCCAAGGGCCGGGAGATGATCACCAGCTATATCATCAACTTCTTTATCAATGGCTGGTACCAGCTCATCGTGCTGTATGTCATGGGGGCGGTTATCCCCATCATCCACGCCAGCATCATGCTGCCCCGGGGCTATGGCATCCGCAATACCGTGAGCCTGCTGAACATGCGCCAGTGCCTGGACGACCTGCTGGCCATCCGCGTCGCGGGCGTGAAGATTCCCGTGTTCACCTTCCTTCTGGTGGGCCTTTTGTGCTTGTTCATCATCTGGTTCCGCCGCACGAAGCTGGGCCAGGACATGCGGGCCGTGGGCCAGGATATGGAGGTGGCTAAGGCCGCGGGCATCAACGTGGACCGGACCCGCATCATCTCCGTGGTCATGTCCACCGTCTGCGCCGGTTTCGGCATGGTTATCTATCTCCAGAACATCGGCAACCTGCCCACCTACACCGGACACGCCCAGATCGGCATGTTCTGCATCGCGGCCCTGCTGGTAGGCGGTGCGTCGGTGGAAAAGGCCGGTATCGGCAACGCTTTCCTGGGCGTGATCCTGTTCCACATGATGTTCATCGTGGCTCCCGGCGCGGNCGCGTTCATCACCGGGGACTCCATGGTGGGCGAGTACTTCCGCGTGTTCTTGTCTTACGGCGTAATCACCTTGGCCCTGATTATGTATGAGGCCAAGAAGCGGATGGCGAAGAGCAAGGCGGGCCAGGAGNTGGCCGCGGCCCAGGTGAAAAAGGAGGACGCGTGATGAAGGTGAAAACGAGAAGAGTCCTCTTTGCTTTCCTGCTGGTGCTGGTGCTGGTGGCCGTCGCCGCCGCTATGATGGTCATTGGACGGGGACATACCGTCTACTTCGACAACAAGACCCTGGAGGATTACCAGGGCCAGACCTACAAGGCTTTCGAGAAAGTGGTGGTCACCGTCAAGGACGAACAGGTGGCCAAGCTGGCCAAGCGTGATCGGGGCATGTCCATCTGGATCGGGCAGAATTTCAAAATGATTCTGGAGGTCACCCGGGAAAAGGGCGGAGAGCCCGAGATTCATGAGATCGACCTGAAGCTGCCCTACAGCGTGGACGGCATCGTCATCAATCTCCCCGCCCTGCTGGCGGAACTGCCCGAGGAGGCCTGGTTCTCCGAGTTTGTTCCCGCCGTGACGGAGGAGCCTGCGGAGGAAGTCCCCGGCGAGGGCGACGACTTCGGCTTGGGCCTGGAAGGTGAGCTGGGCCTGGAAGACGGCCTGGGCGACATCTGATTTCCACAGCATCGGGAAACAATAGGACCGCCCCGCCAAAGGCGGGGCGGTCCTTTATTTGATGGNTTGAAGGAGGAATCTCTATGGCAGTATTATCCGGCCTGGAGCCGAAAGCGGTATTTGAGTACTTTGAAAAGCTGTGCGCCGTCCCCCACGGCAGCGGCAACACCAAGCAGATCAGCGACCTGTGCGTGGACTTTGCCAAGGAACTGGGCCTTCGCTGGCGGCAGGACGAGGCGAACAACGTGGTCATCTGGAAGGACGCCAGCCCCGGCTGCGAGGACGCGCCCCCCGTCATTCTCCAGGGGCACATCGACATGGTCTGCGTGAAGACCGAGGACTGCGCCAAGGACATGGCAAAGGAGGGCCTGGACCTCCGCACCGACGGGGAATGGGTCTGGGCGGAGAAAACCTCCCTGGGCGGGGACAACGGCATCGCCGTGGCCATGATCCTGGCCATTTTGGCNGACNGNNGTTTGCCCCATCCTCCCCTGGAAGCGGTGTTCACCGTGGACGAGGAGGTGGGCCTGGAGGGGGCCTTCGCCCTGGACTGCTCCGATTTGAAGGGGCGGAAGCTGGTAAACCTGGACTCGGAGGAGGAGGGGGTCTTCACCGTCTCCTGCGCCGGAGGTGTGCGGGTGGACTGCTTCCTGCCCGGCAAAAGAGCGCCGCTGAACGGGGAGGCGGGCTATAAGATTTCCCTGGAGGGACTCCTGGGAGGTCACTCCGGCGGGGAGATCCACAAGGGCCGGGCCTCCGCCAACCAGGTGATGGGCCGGGTGCTGTACAGCGCCATGGAGCGCGTTCCCGGCCTGCGCCTGACGGATGTGCGGGGCGGAAGGTTCGACAACGTGATCTGCTCCCGGAACCAGGCGAAAGCCGCTGTCCCGGCGGACCGGGCGGGAGAGTTTGAGGCGTTCATCCGGGAGTTTGACGCCGCGCTGAAAAACGAGTATGCCGGCTGTGACGGCGGCGTCACGCTGACCTGTGAAAAAACCGCCCTGGAGGGCGCGTTGACCCCGGAGGCGACGGCAAACATGCTCCGCACCCTGCTGGCGGTGCCCCAGGGGGTCCAGGCCATGAACGTGGATTTCCCCGGCCTGGTGCAGACCTCCCTGAACATGGGCGTGATGGAGATGAAGGAGGACGGGCTCTATTTCGGCATCTCCGTCCGCTCCTGCNTCGCCACCCAGAAGGACATGATGGTCCAGCGGCTGAAGGCCATCNTGGAGCTTGGCGGGGGAAGCTTCACCCTGCNGGGCAACTACCCCGGCTGGCAGTACGACCGGAATTCCGCCCTGCGGGAGGAGGTGCTGGGGGCCTACAAGTCCGTCTGCGGCAAGCAGGGGACCATCGAGGCCACCCACGGCGGCCTGGAATGCGGTTTGTTCGTGGAGAAGCTGCCGGGGCTGGACGCGGTGTCCTTCGGCCCGGAGCTCCACGATGTCCATTCCGTCAAAGAGCGGCTGAACGTGGCTTCTACCCAGCGGGTGTATGAGGTGACNCGGGAGCTGCTGAGACGGGAGAGCGCCGCCGGGAAATAAGGAGAGACCGTCAAGGGCCATTCCCTAGAATGGCCCTTGACTTTCCTGCAATTGGGTGTATCATCTTTTTAGGACGAACTTATACGGAGCGGGGTGTGGATCACGAGACGGAATCGATATGGACGGCGGTATGCGGGGCGGCGGACCCATACCCGGCGGAGTAGAGGGCAGATCCAGCGGCTGGTCAGGGTGTGGACGGCGGGGGCCGTTATCCTGCTGGCGCTGGCGGCGGCGTTCCTCCTCCTCCGGGGGGGCGAAGGGCCCGGCTTTGAGGAGGGGGACCTGCTGGTCTGCGTCAACGGCGATGGCTCGGCAGAGCTCTATTGGCCCAAGGCCACCGCCCCCTCGGGCATGTATCGGGTGGAAGTCACCTGCGGCGAAACCAGCGAGACACGCTATTGCACCCAATCGGCCCTGAGCCTTTCCGGCCTCCCGGAGGGGGAGGAGCTGGAGGTTCAGGTTTGGGCCGTGGCCGACGGAAAGAGCCTCCTTGGAAAACCCAAGGAGGTTAAGAGCTGGAAGGTCTTCCGGGCGAAGCTGCTCCCGNCGGAGGCGCCGGAGGCCCCGGAGGTCTCCGGTACGCTGGAGGACGGCGTGACCTCTCTCCGCTGGACTGGGGAGGGGGAGGTCTTCCAGGTTTTTCAAAGCAATGTGAATTCCGCCCAGGGAGCGGCTGGCAGCGTTCTGCTGGCCTCTACCAGAGAGAGGGCCATTTCTTTAGAGGGGGACCTTTCCCGGTTCACAGTACGGGCAGGCTGGAAAAAGCGGGGCTTCATCCTCTGCGGCCCCGCCTCGTCTCCGGTCTCCGCCTTACCGGGGATTACCGGCGGGCAGGACCTGCCTAGCGGCGGGCGGCTTTCCCTTACATACCAGGAGACCGCGCCCAGGCAGTGCGTTTTGGAGTGGGAGGGGACCCGGTGCCACCATTTCGAGGTCCAGCGATGGGTAGGGGAGAAGTGGGAGACCGCCGCCCGCCTCGCGCCGGAGGAGCACGTGCGCCATGACCTGGGGCGGCTGGGTTCCGGGTCCTATAACCGCTTCCGCGTCGCCGCCCTGGACGGGGACGGAACGGAACTCCAGGCGGAGGAGGTTTCTTTCTGGGCCTCCGTCTCTCCGCTGTACGGCACCATCTGGCCCATCCAGAGCCTGACGCTCTATGAGGACCCCGGAAAAGGAACGCGTCTGGCCTCCGTCCCCGGGGGGACGGCCCTGTGCGTCCTGGCGGAGGAAGGGGACTGGTTCCGGGTCCGCTATGGGGAGGAATACGGCTGGGTGGACAGCCGCTTTTGCATGATCGATCTCCCCGAATACGTGGGNGACCACTGTACTTACGACATCACCAACAGCTACGACTCCCTCTTCGCCGTCCATGGCTCGCCCATCCGGGAGGTGACCCACCAGGTGCTTCCGGGCTATGAGAACNTGANGATGGCGGACGGGACCTTCCTGGTCCCCTACCTGTACCCCTGCGCGAAAAAGCTGCTCACCGCCGCCCAGGCGGCGGAGGCCGACGGCCTCCGGCTGAAAATCTACGAGGCCTTCCGCCCCCAGCGGGCCACCCGCTTTTCCTACGACACCACGGAAAAGCAGCTGAAGGACCCCGCCCTGACGGAGTCCGGNGNACAGGTGNNGACGACGCTTTCCAGGCTTATGACGGACAACGGCCGTTTTAACCTGGGCAGCTTCCTGGCCCGGACCATCTCCTCCCACAACCGGGGCATCGCCCTGGACCTGACGCTGGAGAAGCCGGAGGGGGAATTGGAGATGNAGAGCGGGATGCACGATTTGAGCTGGCATTCCNAGACCTATCTGAACAACCTGAACGCCAAGCTGTTGGAGGGTTACATGAAAGCCGTGGGCATGAACGGCCTCAGCNCGGAGTGGTGGCACTTCCAGGACGACGCTACCCGGAAGGCCATCGGCCTGAACAGCAGCCTGGAAAAAGGCGTCAGCCCCGAGGGCTGGACCCAGGACGACGGCGGCTGGCGCTATCGAAACGCCGACGGGAGCATAGCCCGGAACACCGCCCTTACGATAGACGGCAGGGTCTATACGTGCGACGAGTCGGGCTACGCGNCGGGCTGACGGCGCTTCCCATGGAATGAACAGGCGGACCGGACAAAAAAATTTGTCCGGTCCGCTTTGTTTTTTGGAAAAGTGNCCATATGTCCTTTTNCGACAAACCCTGGATGGGTTATAGTAATGTCAACAACGATAAAGGAGTGGGCCCCATGAAAAAAGTCGAACGCGCATACGCCTCCCTGAGGGAGCGGATCAGGACGGAATGGGTTCTGTATCTGCTGGCCTTCGTCTTCATCCTCATCGCGGACTCCATCGGACAGATCAAGATTCCCGTCTGGAAGGGTACCTTCATCATTTTCCCCATTTTCTACGCCCTGTTCCTGGGCATCCTCACCGGCCCCAACGTGCTGAAAATCCTGGACGACAAGAAGGTCAAGGCCGCCTCCGGCCTGGTGGGCGTGGCGATTCTTCCTTTTGTGGCCAAGCTTGGCATCAACGCCGGGGCCAACATCTCCATCGTGATCTCCGCCGGGCCCGCCCTGCTGCTCCAGGAGTTCGGCAACCTCTGCACCATCTTCCTGGCCATGCCCCTGGCCCTGATGCTGGGCCTTAAGCGGGAGGCCATCGGGGCCACCCACTCCATCAACCGGGAGACGAACCTGGCGCTGATGCAGGACATGTTCGGCGCAGACTCCCCGGAGGCCCAGGGCAGCCTCTCCGTATACATCGTCGGCGGCATGGTGGGCACCATCTACTTCGGCTTCATGGCCTCCATGGCCGCGGCCACGGGCCTCTTCCACCCCTACGCCCTGGGCATGGCCTCCGGCGTGGGCGCGGGCATCCTGATGAGCTCCGCCGTGGCGGCCCTCTCCGAGGTCATGCCCGCCTACGCCGACCAGATTGCCGCCATGGCCTCCGCCAGCGAGACCATTTCCGGCATCGACGGCATCTACATGGCGATCTTCATCGGCGTGCCCCTGTGCAACGTCCTGTACCGCAAGCTGGAGCCCACCCTGGGCCGCCTGACGAAAACCGGCCGGGAACTGGCCGGGAAGAATTGAGGAGGAGAGCGTTATGACCATTAAGGATTGGATTTTTGTCCTGGCCATTTCCGGCCTGGGCATGATGACCGCCAATTTCATCGGCTTTGACGTGGCCTTCACCGAGTCCCTGCCCGGCGTGCTGGTGCTGCTGCTCATCGCCCTGTGCGCCGCAGGCCTTGCCCATGTGATTCCCCTAAAGCTTCCCACGGTGGCCTACTGCTCCATCTTGGGGCTGCTGTGCGCCTGCCCGCTGTCCCCCGTGTCCCAGTTTGTCATTGAGTCCGCCGGGAAGATCAACTTCACCGCGCCGCTGACCATGGTGGGGGCCTTTGCCGGCATGTCCATCAGCAACCAGCTGAAGATGTTCTTCAAGCAGGGCTGGAAGCTCATTATCATCACCGTCCTGGTCATGACGGGCACCTTCTTCGGCTCCCTGGTGGTGGCCCAGGTGGTGCTGGGGCTGACCCATGCCATTTGATTTGATACTGGCGGCCCTGGGAAGCGGCGCCGTGGGGCTCTTCATCGGCTGGTGCGGCGTGGCGGGCTTCCTGCTGCCCATTCTCTTCACCAGCGTCTGCGGCCTGCCGGTGACGGAGAGCCTGCTGCTGAGCTTTTTGTGCTTTGCCGTCTCCGGGGCCATCGGCTCCTGGAACTACTACCGCCGGGGAGAGCTGCCCCTGCGGCCCGCCCTGATCCTCTCCGCCGGAAGCCTGGCGGGGGGACTGCTGGGCGCGGCCCTGGGCGGGCTGCTGGCGGCGGAGACCGTCAAGGTGGTCCTTTACGTGGTGGTGTTTCTCTCGGGCCTGGCCATCGCCGTCCGGGAGCTCCGGCCTCAGAAGGGGCCCGAAAAGGGAAGCGCGTTTCCCAAGCCCCTGCCGCTGCTGGTCCTGGGCTTTGCCACGGCCCTGCTCTGCGCCCTCTCCGGGGCGGGAGGGCCGGTGCTGGTGATGCCCCTGCTGGTGGCCATGGGGGTTCCCGCCAAGACGGCGGTGGGCGCGGCCCTGCTGGACTCCGTGTTTATCGCCCTGCCCGCCGTGGCCGTGTACGGAAGCCGCTGTGCGTCCCTGGCCGCCCTGATCCCCATTCTGCTGGCGTCGGTCTTGGGCCACGCCGCCGGGGTCTTCACGGGCAGCGTCACCGCCGCCCATGTGCCCCAGTCCCTGCTCAAGCGGGGAGTGGCGGCGTTCTCCATCTGCTTTTCCTTATTCATGCTGTTGAAATAGGAGGGTTCCCCATGCCGAATGATTTCCGCTGTGACCTGCTTCTTACCGGCGCCCGCTATCTCTCATCGGACATGGCCGTGGTTTCCGGAAAGGCCATCGCCGTCAAGGACGGTAAAATCCTGGACATTGTGGACCAGGACAAGTGCGCCTACCAGGCGGAGACGGTTCTCTCCGGCTCCCGCCTGCTCTGGATGCCCGGCTTGGTAGACGGCCATCTCCACACCAGCCAGCAGCTCCTCCGGGGGCGGCTGCTGGACNAGAAGCCCGTTATTTGGAAGCGGGTCAACGTCCCCTTTGAGNGCCGCCTGGACGAGGAGAGCTCCCGCCTCAGCGCCCAGCTGGCGGCGATAGNGATGANCTCCTGCGGCACCACCGGCTTTGTGGACGCGGGGGGAAAGTACCCGGAGGTTTACGCCGGCGTCTATCAGGCGGCGGGGCTCCNGGGCCGCCTCAGCGTCATGACCAACGACAATCCCTTCTGCCCCGNGAGCCTTCGGGCCCCTTCCGTCCCGGCTGCGGTGGACCGTCTGCGGGCCATGAAAAGCGCCCTTACCGGCCTCCTGAAGCCCATCTACTCCGTCACCACGCCCACCGCCGTCAGCGAAGAGCTGCTCCGGGCGGTGTTCCAGGCGGCGGCGGAGGACGGCGTGCCGGTGGAGACCCACATGAACGNGTACGCCAGCGAGGTGACGGACTTCCTTGAGCGCTATGGCGAGCGCCCCTTTGTCTGGCTGGAAAGGGAGGGCCTTTTGCCGGTCCCCATGACCGCCCCCCACTGCATTTTCCTCAGTCAGGAGGAAATCGCCGTCTTGGCCCGGCGGCAGGTCCGGGCAGTCCACTGTCCCTTCTCCAACTGCGGAAAGGGCGTGCCGCCCACGCCCCAGCTCCTGGCCGCCGGGGTGCCCGTGGGCCTGGGCACCGACGGCTCCGCCCACGGCGGGCTGGACCTCTTCCGGGAGATGCGCCTGTTCCGGGGCGTGATGAATGTTACCCGGGGCGTTGGGACGGCGGACTCCTGCGTCATGCCCGCCGAGACCCTTCTGAAAATGGCCGCTCAAGGCGGCGCGGCGGCGCTGATGGAGCCGGGCCTGGGCGTCATCGAACAAGGCGCGCCCGCGGACCTCATCGCCGTGGACACCGGCGCGCCCCACCTCTGGCCCACCCAAAACCTGGTGCATACCCTGGTGGAGAGCGCCAGCGGGGCCGACGTGCGGCACTCCATCGTCAACGGGAAGCTGCTGATGCGGGACCGGGAGCTGCTGACCATCGACCGGGAGCGGGTCCGCCGGGAGGCGGAGGCCCTCTTTGAAAAACAGCCCTGGCTCCAGAGCTGGAAGTAAAGAAATGCCCTTGTGCGCCTCTTGCGGCTGTGTTATCATAGCTGCAAGAGGCGCTTTTTTATTTGGCGGCGGAACGGAGGTGCCCATATGCGTTACTGTGAACTGCTGGAGCTGGCCCCGGGCCTGGAGGAGTACACCCGGCAGATCCCGGAGGAGCTGGACGGGCAGTTTCAGCTCAAGACCTATCCCGCCCACGCCCTCATCCACCAGAAGGACAGCCCCCTGGAGCGTATCGGCATCCTGCTCCAAGGGACCTTCCGGGTGGTGAACGAATTTGAAAACGGCAATGTCTTCATGATCGAGGTGAACGAGGCGGTGTCCTTCATCGGGGAGGTGACGCTGCTGNCCGGGGCGGCTACCACCTCCGTGTCCATTGAGACGGTGACGGACTGCCTGGCGGCTTTCCTGCCGCTGGAGACCTTCGACGCGTGGCTCCGGCAGGACATCGGCCTGCTCCGGGCCGTCAGCCGCCATGTAGCCGCCAAGCTGTACTGCTCCAGCTACAGCAGGGGAGAGCGGCTGTTCCACTCCGCCAAGTACGTGCTGCTGAAATACNTGGTCCGTCAGGCGGAGGAGCAGGGCGTGCGCACGGCCGGGCAGGTGGTTCTGAATAAGACCCGGCGGCAGATCAGCGAAGAGGTGGGCCTGACGGAGAAGACCATCAACCGCACCCTGACCCAGTTTGTGAAGGACGGGGTGCTCTCCATCCGGCGGGGCAAGGCGGCCTTCAGCGCCGAGGAGTACCACCGGGCCCAGAAGGAGCTGAGGGTTTACATGTCCCAGAGTAAGAATGGGGCGAGCACCTGAAAAAGCTTCGGCCGGCCCGCCCGGATGCCTGGCGTTATCTTCCAGAAAATTCTAATAAATTCCTGGAAAACTTTGGAAAAGAAAAAACTTGTCGAAATTTGTACATTTTAACCCGGAAAAAAGTCAAAAAAACAGTTGCAATTTTTAGAAGACTTGGTATAATAAAACACGCAACAACACTATATGCTGTAGAAGCGGAAGTACGGCAAAGGCAAGCCCTGTACAGGGCTTGGTGGTTTCTTGTTAAGAAACCACCAAAAGGTCTTTGTTAAAGTACTTTCGAAACGGTAAAACGACGTTGCCGGAATTTTTTCTCAGAGAGGTTGAGGAAATGCAGGAGCGTGTGTGAAAATTGGGTTTTCGTCTGCCGCGGTACCATTGGGGCAGCGGATTATATCCTAAGAATAGCAGGCGGGGAACGCGGTGAAACGGCGGTTCGGCCTGTTTGGCGAAAGCAGCAGCATTCTCCAAATATTTTTGTTCAAAAACACCATTCTCCCTTGAAAAGCGGGCATTGGGCAAAAATTGTCACGGCCGTCGGCAGCAGCGCAAACCGGCTCCGCGTGGAAGGAGCCTGTGTATTTGTGCGCGTGGCTGTCTCAGCGTGAACCTTCTACCGTCGCAGTTTTCCGCCCAAGGTGTTTATTGGACATCGGCCGCAGTTTTGAACTGTACCGGAATCCAAAACATCGGGGCGGATATTCGTTTTTTGAAGCTCTTTGGCGCGCTGAAGCCTTGTGGCCGCGCGGCTTGCCGAACTGACCGATAAAGGAGAACCGACGCCATGACGGATAGAGAACTTCAAAAGCTGGGACGGCGGGAGCTGCTGCAGCTGCTGCTGGAACAGGCCAAGGAGTCCGAGCGGCTGCGCAAGCAGGTGGGGGAGCTGGAGGAACAGCTCCGCCAGACGGAGGAGGGGTATGAGCGCCTCCGGGACCGGCTGGACAGCAAGGACGCCCAAATCCACGAGCTGGAGGACACCCTCCACGCGGAGCGGGAAAAGCGTGAGACCGACTTGGAAAACGTCGGGTCCATTGCGGAGGCCGCCCTCCGCCTGAACGGCGTGTTTGACGCGGCACAGCGCGCTGCGGATTACTATTTGCAGAGCATTCAAACCCTGTATCCC